>DQBY01000003.1:3913-4066 GCA_003534085.1 Candidatus Moraniibacteriota bacterium
AACGGTTCGATTTCACCCGCCTGCCGGTCAAAAATATCATTGAGAAATTGGAACTGATCGCCAAGTCGGAAAAAATAAACATTGATAAAGATTCTTTGGAAATGATCGCGATCGCGGCTGAAGGCGGGATGCGGGACGCGGAGAGCCTGTTCG
>DQBY01000001.1 GCA_003534085.1 Candidatus Moraniibacteriota bacterium
GGCAAACACAGTCACTTCTTCCGACATTGCCATCAATATATATTTATAGCGAAGAGCGAGGAATAAGCGATACTCCATGGTTTAATATAAATAACTAAAGAAAAAATATGCGGGAACAACCTATACAAATTCCGACTCAAAAAAAGGATGATACTGAGAAAATAATTGAGAAAAAGAATATTGTGCTTATGACAGGAACCCAGCAAGAGCGATCATTGCGTCATCTGGCTGGATTGGTGGAAAAACATTTTGAAGGGGCTTATGATATCCACATCTTGAATCTCGGAACAAAAGCGGACGCGTACGAGCAAAAAAATGGCGGCTATCCGGAAGAATTGCGCAAAGAAGTGCTGGAATTTATTGCGGAAAAGAAACCCGAGTTGGTCGGCATCTCTATGATTGATTTTGGCGTGGATCGAATTTCACAACTTATCAAAGAAATTTCACAAGATGAAGCTATTCAAAAAAACAAGACGAAAATTTTGGCCGGTGGTCCATTTGCCATTGAACACTCAGAGAGATGTTTGGATATTGAAGGCATCGACGCCGTGTGTTATTCAAAAGGTTGGAATTTTGCGGAAATTGTGGAAGCTTGCGGCAGCGACGAATGGAAGAATATCCCCGGGCTAATGATAAAAACTGGAGTTGATCAAGACGGAAAGGCAGAATATATCAAAACTCCTCCTCCTAACTTGAAAATATCCTTGTCTGATCAGCCACTGCCGTATGAATCGCTGGAAAACACCCACGCCATTTATAAAGGCCACCTGACGAGCACCGCGGAAACTGGCGGCGCAAGCCCGGTCGAACATCACCAATTGCCGCATAAGCATACCGCCGTTTTGGTTACCAGCGAAGGGTGTGTTAATAACTGCCGTTTTTGCTCGATTCCAAATCAGCACAAAATATTTGAAGAGCAATTCGGCGGAAAGACACTCAGGCGAGTAAATTTTATAAAGCCGGAAAAGGCCATTGAGCTTATTAAAAACTATACTCGTGAAAATCCAAATACGGAGTACATTTTATTCAACGATAATGATTTTACAGCCAGAGAGACAAGGGAATTGGAAGAATTTGCCAAATTGTACAAAAAAGAAATTGGTTTGCCATTTTATTGCCAGTGTTCTCCAAACACGGCCACAGCCGAGAAAATCCAGTTGCTGCGAGAGGCTGGGATGGATACGTTTGATACTGGTGTGCAGGGAAGCAAACAAGCTAACGACTCTGTCGGGTATAATCGCGCCTGCACAGACAAACAAGTTCTGGATGTCGCGAGAAATTTGTCAGCGCATCTGGAAAAAAGAAATGACCAAGGTGAAGTTGTCGAGGATGGGCTAAAAGCTGCTTTTGATTTTATAAATAGGAATCCGATCCATACAAAAGAAGACATGCTTTCAACTATAGGCTTGATCAAAGAAATAACTGAGACTATCAAAGTAGCCACATCGGGCCAAGGTAGCTGGAATATGGCAGTGCACAATTTAACGCTGGATGTGGACAGAGAGCTGGCTCAAGATTATGTAAAAATAGAAAGGGCAGATGGCATACCGAAAGATGTTGAAGATTCGGATTATCACAATGCATCCATAAATTCTTTCTATGTTGCTAGAGAGCCATATTTGAACATTGTACTTGAATGGATGGGCGGACTACATGATCAAATACGCTCTGGCAGACTTCCTAAATATTCAGAAGATTTTTTTGAATTAATAAAAGATGCTATGGATGATGAATTAAAAGAGATTATTTCAAGAAAAAAAGAATCGATCAAAGAGTCCATTGATCTCCTCACCGATCCAGAAGTGTACAGCTATTTAGGCAATAGAACAGATCTTCGCTCAAGAGAGACGCTTAATAAAATAGATAAAAAAATCCCGGAGATACATTATTCATATCATAGGCCAGATAGATATGACTTTGATTACTCATCATTAGAAAAGCAGATACAAAAATAAAATACACGACTAAAAAAGGCAGATCGCACCGCGTTCTGCCTTTTTTATTTTGCTGAGTTATCCACAAACATATTATTGACAATTTTAATATTATAGTGATATTATATCACCATAATAACTAACCGTCGTCTATGCCCAAAAATAAAAATAAAGAAATAATCTTAACTCCAACAGAATTGATAGAAAATAAAATTTTTCTGATCAGGGGAAAGAAAGTGATGCTAGATAAAGATTTAGCTATTCTTTATGGAGTGGAAACACGAGACCTGAATAAAGCTGTTCGGAGGAACATCGATCGCTTTCCGGAGGATTTCATGTTTCAATTGAATAAGACTGTTTGAAAATTTGATGTTCCATTTTGGAACATCAAAAAAAGGTGGGACAAGAAATTATCTTATGTTTTTACAGAGCCGGGAGTAGCAATGCTTTCCAGTGTTTTGAATAGCAAGAGAGCCATTAGGGTCAATATTCAAATAATACGAACTTTCATCAAAATTCGCGAGATGATTATCAGCAATAAAGAGTTGCGGATCAAATTGGAAGAACTAGAAAAGAAAACTGACAAAAAATTTTCCGTCGTGTTCAAGGCGATTGCCAACTTGATCGGAAATCCGCAAAAAGATACCGCCAGTCGCAAAATAGGATTTAAAATAATATTAATAAAAAAGCAGACCGCAACCGCGTTCTGCCTTTTTTATTTTCCTGAGTTATCCACAAACACATTATTGACAATTTTAATATTATAGTGATATAATATCACTATAATAACTAACGCCGCCGTCTATGCTCAAAAATAAAAATAAAAAAATAATTTTAATGCCCCAAGAATTGATAGAAAATAAAATCCTCTTGATCAGAGGAAGGAAAGTGATGATAGACGCTGATTTGGCTGCCATGTACCAAGTAAAAACGATGGCATTAAACCAAGCAGTTAAACGCAACATCAAAAGATTCCCGGAAGACTTTATGTTCAGGCTTACTTCGGCGGAAAAAGAACAGGTTATCACAAATTGTGATAACCTCAAATATTTGAAATACTCTCCGCATAACCCATATGTATTCACTGAACCCGGCGTGGCCATGCTGTCGACTGTCCTGAATAGTGAAAAAGCTGTGCTGGTCAATATCCAGATCATACGAACATTTATCAAAATCCGCGAGATGATAATAAGCAACAAAGAGTTGCGGATCAAATTGGAAGAATTAGAGAATAAAACCGACAAAAAATTTGCCGTCGTGTTCAAGGCGATTGCCAACTTGATCGGTAATCCGCGAAGAGATACCGCCAGTCGCAAAATTGGATTTAAAATAAAATAATATGCGCATAAAGCTTAAAAAATTTGGAGAAATACTTCTTTCACGTCCCGATGGACGCGAGGCATATTTAATCTTGCAATCAAGCCTCCTGCATGACTTGCCGCCAGACGAAAATATTGAGATTGATTTTTCAGGAGTAACAGTTTTAACTCCTGGATGGGCTGACGAAGTTGTCACAAAAATTTCTTCCAAGTTTAAAAATGTGAAGTTGATCAACACTGAAAATTCTTCCGTCCAAGCCACGCTCAAAACTCTGCGTGAATATTCGGATTTGAAAATATAACTAAATCGTACAGATAAAAACAGAGCAGCAATGCTCTGTTTTTGCATCCCGCCCTAAAGCTCGGCTTTTCACTCCCCAAAAGGATACTCTCTAAAGCCAAGCTTTAGGCACCTGGTGCAATTTGTGTTTTTGAAATTTTCCTAAAGCTTGGCTTTGAGGAATTGCGAGTCCGCCGCGGACGAGCAAGGAAAAAAGCCGAGCTTTAGGAAAAATAATCTGTTTATTTCACCCAATGCTTGCTCTTTATCTCCTTGTCATCCTCCTCTTTCTTTTCTTCAATTTTTTCCTTTGCCATATCACGAAGCTGAGAAAGATCCATTCCGGATAATTCCTTGGCTCTATTTAAAAGATATTCTTTTTCATTTTTCGAAGCATCTTCGATGACCTCTGCAAGCAAGACGTCTAAAATAGCGCCGATCATCGGACCAGGTTTTACTCCAAGATCTTTCATC
>DQBY01000025.1 GCA_003534085.1 Candidatus Moraniibacteriota bacterium
CCTGAATAACGGAATAGATGTAAATAAGGTTTTGGATGTAAGTGACATCAAGATCAGGGGTAGGCATAATCTTGGAAATATCCTGGCGGCTATCGGCGCAGCCGAGGCGCTTGGAATAAGGATGAGCAGCGTAAAAAAGGCCATTGTGGATTTCAAAGGGTTGCCGCATCGGCTGGAATTTGTGAAGGAATTGGACGGAGTAAAANNCTTCTCCGGACGGAGCCATCTCCGGGATCAATTCATTTTCAGAACCGGTCATTTTGATAGCCGGCGGTTCGGACAAGAAATTGGAAATGTCTGAATGGGCGAAAACGATAAATGAGAAGGCGAAGGGGGTTATCTTCCTGAAAGGCGAGGGAACGGAAAAAATTATTTCAGAGCTTAAAAAATTGCTTTCTGATCCCGAGAAAGAATTTACAGTTGTCGATTCGATGGGAAAAGCGGTCGAGCTTGCCAAAAATTCAGCTGATCCGGGCGATGTTGTCCTGCTTTCGCCGGGAACAGCCAGTTTTGGGCTGTTTATTAATAAATTTGATAGAGGCAATAAATTTAAAGAAGCGGTAATGAGTTTAAAATAAATCCAAAATGAAACCAATTCCGAAAATTTTTGAATTTACTTCATATGATCTGGATATAAAAAAGTCTAGGGCGGTATTTAATTATAGAATTGAGTTTACCAATCAGGAGGCGCTTGAGTTTGTGGAAGTAATAAGTTTTCCGAAGCCATTTTTAGTGAAGGATGTCCCTATTGATCTTTTGGAAAATTTACTGACGAGCGTTCATATAATGCTCGGAATTAGTTATTATAAGCTCTATTGTCCGCCGAAGATAAGAATATCAACATTGCTGTCCGAGGATCAGGCGGATTTCTGGAACATAGTTTATAGAAAAGGATTGGGCGAATTTTTTTATCGGAATAAAATTGATCCTAGAAATTTAATAAAATTTCCGTTCAGCAAGAAAGTTAAACCGGTAGTGAGTAAATTTAGCAGAAAAAACAGATCCTTGGTTGGCGTTGGAGGCGGAAAAGACTCAATTGTCGCAATTGAAATTTTAAAAAAGCAAACAGCGGATATTACGGCCCTAGTCATCGAAACGCAAAAAAAATCCTCCATATCCTCTAATGTAATTGCCAAAATGCAGTTGGAGTCGCTGGTAATTGAGCGTCATTTGGATGAAAAAATATTTCAATCATTTGAAGGCGCGTATAACGGGCATATTCCGATCTCCGCAGTCTTTGCATTTTTGGGATATTTTGCAGCTATCATTTATGATTATTCATATGTGATTGTTGCCAATGAACACAGTAGCAATTTTGGCAATGTTAATTACAAAGGTGAGGAGATCAATCATCAGTGGAGCAAATCTTCTGAATTTGAGATGCTTTTTCAGGAATATACAAGAAAAAATATTTGCCCCGATGCTATTTATTTTTCCCTGCTGCGTCCATTTAATGAAATCCGTATCGTTGAGATGTTTACTGCGTACAAAAAATATGCTTCAATTTTTACAAGTTGTAATAGAAGCTTCAGGGTGCATAAGGATAGACCAGACAGATTGTGGTGCGGAGAATGTCCAAAATGCGCTTTTATGTTTATTATGCTCTCAGCTTTTTTAAATAAAAATGAAGTCGTGGAAATTTTCCAGAAAAATATGTACGAAGATGAGAAGCTGTTGCCGTTATTTTTAGATATTTTGGGATATGGAAAAATGAAACCGTTTGATTGTGTCGGCACATTCGACGAAGCGCGAGCCGCTTTATTTATGGCAAAAGATAAGTTTGGAGATTGTGTTGTGATGAGAAAGGTTATTGGTAGGATAAAAAATCCAACTGAATTGATCGATGCGGTTTTTAAAACAAATGAGGCTGCGGCAATGCCCGACAAGTTTAAATTTTTAGGTATAAAAAATGTTTTAATCCTTGGATATGGCAAAGAAGGCATAGTCACGGAGAAATATTTAAAAAAATATTTTCCAAATATTAAAATTGGTATCGCAGATGAAAAAAATGGTCCAAGCTATCTTGAAAATCAAGAGAATTATGATTTGGTCGTAAAGACGCCGGGCATTCCAAAGAAGATGGTGACTATCCCGTATACAACGGCGACAAATATATTTTTTTCGCAAGTAAAAAATGTCACCATAGGAGTTACAGGAAGCAAGGGGAAGAGCACGACCGCATCCTTGATCCATTCTATTTTGAAAAGTGCGGGCAAAAAAGTCAGACTTTTAGGGAACATCGGGAGTCCAATGCTGGAGGTTTTGCTGCAGCCGATAGACCAGGATGAAATTTTTATCATTGAGCTGTCGAGCTATCAATTGGAGGATATAAAATATTCCCCGCAAATTTCTGTGGTCCTGAACCTTTTTCCTGAGCATATGAATTATCATGGAAATATTGAAAAATATTATGTTGCGAAAAAAAATATTATTAAATTTCAGAATGACTGGGACCATTTTGTTTTTAACGGCAAAGACAAGGAATTGAAAAAATGGCGGGGAGATGCAAACGCGAAAAAAATTGCATTCAACAAGATTGATTTGGAAAATATTAAAATTTCACTTTTGGGAAGGCATAACGAAGATAATGTGCGCGCGGCTGTTGCTGTTGCCAACATATTAAACATTCCCAAAAAAGAGATTAGGGAGGGAGTTGAAAAATTTCAATCTCTCTCGCATCGATTGGAATTTGCTGGCACTTTTGAAGGAATTAATTTTTATGATGATGCAATCTCTACTACGCCAGAATCGACAATCGCTGCGATTGATGCGCTTAAAAATGTGGACACTATATTTCTTGGTGGATTGGATCGGGGCTATGATTTTTTGAAATTGGCCATTGCTATAAATAAATCAAAAATAAGGAATATTGTTTTTTTCCCAGATAGTGGGGAGAAAGTTGAAAAGGCTTTACGTAAAAATTCAAAGAAAAAGTATCTTACTTTCCATACTAAAAACATGGAAGATGCGGTAAATTTTGCCTTTAAAAATACAAAAGTTGGTGGAATATGTTTGCTTTCCACGGCTTCGCCCAGTTATAGCGTTTGGAAAAATTTTGAGGAAAAAGGCGGCAAATTCAAAGAAGCGGTGAAGAAGTTGAAATAAGGCCGGCAGATTCCATGGATAGTAGCTATGGACAAGTTTTATTTTATTTGTTACAATAAATAACAGTTTTTGGGCCCTTAGCTTAGTTGGTAGAGCGCCTCGTTTGCACCGAGGAGGTCAGGAGTTCGAATCCCCTAGGGTCCACAAAATTCAGCTTATGCTGGTTTAATATGCGTACGGGCGTGTAGCTCAGTTGGTTAGAGCGCGTCACTGATAATGACGAGGTCCCCAGTTCGAATCTAGGCACGCCCACAATGAATAAAACAGATTTACTCCTTGACACGATTGCGAAAATAATATAGACTGTATTTAAGAAAAAGCCCAAAAGGCTTTTTAAAAAACCCTGAATTACGAATGTACGAATTGACCGAAAATACGAAAAACAATATACAAAATCGTAAATTCGTACTTTAGCTAAATTCGTATGTTCGTAAAGGAACATATCAATTTTTATTTCACAAATATGAACAATGTTCTACAATTTTTCAAAGAAGCCAAAGCGGAACTGTTGAAGGTGAATTGGCCGAACAGGCAGCAAATCATAAACTACACTCTGACTGTCATCGGAATCAGCATTGCGGTCGCTATCTTTTTGGGCGGTCTGGACTATTTTTTCAGTTATATAATAAAAACTTTTATCGTAAATTAGTGGGCTATCCCGCACCAATTCCAAGCAAGATCGCTGTAACGGATAATTTTGTTTGCGAATTCGCCTGCGGCTTAAGTTTGAGTAATGTAAAATTTTAATATCGAATTGGTGCGGGACGCTCATTTTTGTAGCTGCTCGTACCTCGCAGACAAAAATGGCGAAACAAACGCAACATCACGGGAGAGCATGGTATGTGATCCATACTTATTCCGGATACGAAGATAACGTCGCAAGAAATCTGAAACAGAGGATCGAATCGATGGATATGCAGGATTTGATCTTTGATGTTATGGTTCCGATCGAAAAGAAAATAAAGATCAAAGCCGGAAAAAGGACCGTTGTCGAAGAAAAGATCTATCCCGGCTATGTGCTGGTGGAAATGATGGTGACGGATGCTTCTTGGTATGTCGTTCGAAACACCCCTAATGTGACCGGATTTATCGGTCTGGGCACGACTCCGACTCCGGTTGATCCTGCTGAAATTGAAATGCTCAAGAAAAGGATGGGCGTGGCTGAACCGAAATACAAGATCGATGTCAAAGTTGGAGATTCTATCAAGATTATAGATGGGCCGTTCAAGGATTTTGACGGGAAAGTTGACGAGGTTGATGAAGCTAAAGGGAAAATCAAAGTGCTTGTTTCCATTTTCGGACGTGAAACTCCGGTGGAGCTGGACTTTTTACAGATTAATAAGATATAAATTGCATAACGCATATCGCGTATCGCGTATCGATTCACGATTCACGATTCACGATTCACGAAAATATATGGCGAAGAAAATTAAAACCGTTATAAAACTACAGATCCAAGCCGGGAAAGCGAATCCGGCGCCTCCGGTCGGACCGGCTCTCGGTCAGCACGGGTTGAATATCCAGGAATTTTGCACAAAATTCAACGAAGCCACCAAAGATCAAATGGGAGATATCATCCCGGCTGAAATTACTGTTTTTGAAGACAGAACATTTACCTTCGTTTTGAAAACTCCTCCTGCTTCTGATTTGCTCAGGAAAGCGGCTGGCGTGGAAAAAGGAGCTGGAAATCCGTTGAAAGATAAAGTTGGAAAAATTAGCAAAGACAAATTGCGAGAAATCGCAGAGAAGAAAATGGCTGACCTGAACGCGAACGACGTTGAAGCGGCTGAGAAGATCATTGCCGGAACGGCCAGATCTATGGGAATAAAAATAGAATAAGCTTACGGATGTAAGAATCTAACTAAAATACGAATTAGTAATTTCGGTTAATTCGCCCGCCTNNGCGTCTAGCGAGTCGAGGCGGGTAAGTTCGTAATTAAATAATTTAATCATGTGGGAGATGCTTGTGAAATATCACATCGTTTGAACCACTAAAAGTATATGCAAAGAGGAAAAAAGTACAGAGCTATCGCTGACAAGATAGACAAGAATAATGTCTATACGATAGAAGAAGCGGTCACGCTCATGAAAGAGAACAAGATCGCGAAATTCGATGAATCTGTCGAGATTCACATCAAAACAAATGTTGATCCTAAAAAAGGCGATCAGCAGATCAGAGGAACGACGATTCTTCCGCATGGAACAGGAAAAAGCAAAATAATTGCCGTTATTACTTCTACTTCTGAAAAAGAAGCGAAAGAAGCGGGAGCGGACATTGTCGGAGGAGAAGAATTGATCGAAAAATTTTCCAAGAAAATCGACTTCGATGTCTTGGTCGCTACTCCGGAAATGATGCCGAAACTGGCCAAGGTGGCAAAAATCTTGGGGCCAAAAGGTTTGATGCCGAACCCTAAGACTGAAACAGTAACTACAAAGATTAAAGACACCGTGGCAGCCTTGAAAAAAGGAAAAGCGGCTTTCAAGAATGATGATACGGCCAATGTCCACCAGGTTGTCGGAAAACTTTCTTTTGAAGACAATAAATTGGTTGAAAATATCAAATCTTTCATAGAAGCGATCGAAAAAAACAAGCCCTCAGGATTCAAGGGAAAGCTTATCTCAAACATGACTGTTTGCTCAACTATGGGCAAGGGTGTCAGAATAAAAGTTTAAAAAATCTTTATGAGAAAAACCCGGCAACGGGTTTTTTCTTTTGACTCTGAGAAGGAATATTGTTAAACTATGTAGGTGTATTAATCAACTTTTGTAAATAAAAAATGGAAAAAAATAAAATCGTAATCGGGCTTTTGGGGGAAAGCGGTTCCGGAAAGGATACTGTGGCGAATTATCTCAAAGAAAAATATTCCGCGAAATTACTGAGATTTGCAGACCCGATCAAGGAAACTCTCAACATCTATTTTGAAAAAAGTTCGAGGGAGGATCAGCAATGGCTGGCTCTTGAATTTAGAAAACGTTTCGGAGCGGATATCCTCTCGCGGGCTATCAGGAAGAAAATTGAGAACTCAGAAGGGCTGATTGTGATAAATGGAATTCGTTTTTGGGAAGATTTTGATTTTGTGAAAAGCTTCGATCCCGGGCACACTCTTTATATCACCGCGGATCAGAAATTACGATGGAAAAGAACTGCTCAGCGAGGTGAGAAGGCTGATGACAATGTTGCTTTCGAGAAATTCCAAGAAGTAGAGAGATCTGAAACGGAAGTGCACATTCCGGAAATTGGGGGAAAGGCCGATTTTACGATCAGGAATGAGAAAGACTTAGAGTTTCTCCTGAAATC
>DQBY01000028.1 GCA_003534085.1 Candidatus Moraniibacteriota bacterium
TAACTAGCAACTCGCAATCAGTAACTAGCAAAATGTGGCTGCATCGCCCACTTTAATTTATTAAATGATACAGGAAGGGGACATATAAAACAAAAAATCCCCTTTGTGAGGAAATTACTAAGAAGGTTGCATAAGGATTAAAATCATCCTTATATTCAATTTTCTTAATAATTAACTTTATCCATTATATTTTTATTCTGATATTTTGTCAAGTTTTGAGCATAAAATAAAAGAAAAGCATCTCGACAGCGTCATGTTTTGATGCTAAAATTATATATGTAAATAAGTCTAAATTACGGCGGATTTTCGTATTTTCGTTTAATTCGTACGTTCGTAAGTTTATGAATATACAATATTATGGCCACTCTTGCTTCAAAATAACTACAAAACCGGCCGGGAGAGGACAGGAAGACGTTACTATTTTTATCGATCCCTTTGATAAGAGCATCGGACTTCGCCCGCCGCAAGGACAGGCTAGTCTGGTTTTGGTCACCCATGACCATGCTGATCATAATAATGTGGAAGCTCTCAAGGGCGATCCTGCCATCATCGATCTTCCGGGAGAGTTTTCTGTTAAAGGAGTAAACATCATCGGACTTCAGACTGAACATGGGGAGACAAAAAATCCGGTCAAAAACACCGTTTTTGTGGTGGACACCGAAGATATTAAGATTTGCCATCTTGGAGATCTGGGCACGGAACTTTCCGAAAAGCAAATGGAGGAAATTGACGGAATTGATGTCCTGATGATTCCGATCGGAGGAAAATATACCCTTGATGCCAAAAAAGCTTGCGAACTGATCAAAAAAATCGAACCGAAAATCATTATCCCTATGCATTACAGGATAAGCGGATCTACGATAGATATAGATGATGAGAAGAAATTTTGCGCTGAAATGGGAAATTGTCCGAAAGAAAAGGTTTCTAAATTGAATTTCAAGAAAAAAGATCTGGAAGGAAAGAGCATGGAGATTGTTTTGATGGGCATAGAATAAATTTTACGGATGTACGAATTTAGCTAAATTACGAAAGAAATAGAAAAAATAAACAAAAATGAAAAACAAAATAAATCTCATGTATGCTGACGAAAGTTATCGTATGATGGAAATAGTTTTTGATGTTTTCAACAAGCTTGGATATGGCCACAAAGAAAGTCTTTATCAGAAGGCGTTAGCTGAAGGTTTTTCAAAAAACAATATTGATTTTAAAGAACAGTTGAGGTGCAAGCTGCAATATAGAGGAAAGGATGTGGGCTTGTATATATTAGATTTCTTGGTTTTTGACAAGATAGTTTTGGAAATAAAGCAAAAAAATTTCATATCCAGAAAAGATATCAGCCAACTCTATCAATATTTAAAAGCAACAGATCTTAAATTAGGCATAATAGTTACATTTACGCCTGACCAGGTCAGATATAAGAGAATAGTTAACATAAAAGATTAGTAATTTAGCTTGATTAGTAAATCTGTAATTTATGAATTTGTTGGATCACATCGAGAATATACGCCAGAAGCCGGAGCATATCCGGATGCGTTACGTTTGGGCTTTTGTCGCAATTTCGATGGCTTTTGTCTTTATAATATGGTTTTTTTCGATCAAAACGGAACAAAAAGAAAAAGCGCCTATTATTTCTGAGGAAGTGTTCAACTCTGAAGCAGTGACCGGCTTTAAGGATCAGAAAGAAAATCTGAAAAGCGCCGTGGAGGGAGTGAGAAGCGTCATAAAAGAACAAAAGTAAAAATTTTAATAATTAGGACTAATTAATTTTATAATTTTTAATTTTTGAAATTTTATAAATAATGTTTAAAATACAAATTTTTAAACATTAGAAATTAAGATTTATTTAAAAATTAAAAATTGGAAATTAAAAATTTAACTATGGACATTGGAAATATAAACAAAAGAGAAATTATCGATGAGGTGCAGCAATCATATTTGGATTACGCAATGAGTGTGATCGTTGCGCGCGCGTTGCCGGATGTTCGCGACGGTTTGAAGCCTGTGCACAGAAGAATTTTGTATTCTATGTGGCACACCGGTCTTCGGGCTAATTCGAAGTTTCGAAAATCAGCGACGGTTGTCGGAGAAGTGCTCGGAAAGTATCATCCGCATGGCGACGTGGCGGTTTATGATTCGATGGTGCGTCTGGCGCAGGATTTTTCCTTGCGTTATCCGTTAGTCAGAGGTCAGGGAAACTTTGGATCTATGGATGGAGACAGCGCGGCGGCTTATCGTTATACTGAAGCAAAACTGTCGCAAATTGCGGAAGAAATGCTGATTGATATCGAAAAGAATACGGTTGATTTCGTGCCAAACTTTGATGGACAACACAAGGAGCCGACCGTTTTGCCGGCTAATCTTCCTCAATTGCTTTTGAATGGAAGCATGGGTATCGCTGTCGGTATGGCGACTAATATTCCTCCGCACAATCTGAATGAACTCGTGGACGGAATTTCCCATCTGATCGATAACCCGGAAGCGACTGTGGAAGACTTGGCGGAATTTGTGAAGGGACCTGACTTTCCGACTGGAGGAATCATTTACAACAAAAAAGATATTATCGAAGCATATAAAACCGGTCGCGGAAAAATCCTGACGCGAGCGAAGTGCGATATCGTCGAACCGAAGAGCGGAGCCTTCCAGATCATCGTTACGGAAATGACTTATGCGACCAACAAAGCCGCTCTGATCGAGAAGATGGCGGATCTTGTGAGAGACGGAAAGCTTTTGGGAATCAGAGATCTTCGCGATGAATCTGACAAAGATGGAGTGCGCGTGGTGATCGAGCTCAAAAAAGACGCTTATCCGCAAAAAGTTTTGAACAAGCTGTATGCCATGACTGATTTGCAGAAGAATTTCAATGTGAACATGCTGGCATTGGTGGATGGGATCGAGCCGACAGTCCTGAATCTGAAAGACATATTGGAATATTATGTCGCTCATCGGAAAAATGTTGTCACAAGACGCACTCAATTTGATCTGGACAAGGCAAAAGACAGAGCGCATATTTTGGAAGGATTGAAAAAAGCTCTGGATCATATCGACGAGATCATCAAAACGATCAAGAAATCCCCGACTAAAGAAGTGGCGCACGTGAATTTGATGAAGAATTTCAAACTCTCTGACAGGCAGACTACAGCTATTTTGGAAATGAGACTGCAGACATTGGCCGGCCTGGAAAGAAAGAAGATCGAAGATGAATTAAAAGAAAAACTGGCTTTGATCAAAGAATTGGAAGCAATTTTGAAAAGCGTGACCAAGATTCTGGGAATAGTGAAAGATGAACTGGCTCGCGTGAAAGAAAAATTCGGAGATGAAAGAAAAACAAGGATCATCAAGTCCGGAGTCGGAGAATTCAAACAAGAAGATCTTATTCCAAATGAAGAAGCGATCATTTCCATCACTGAACAAGGATATATAAAAAGAATGGATCCGTCAGTATACAAAGTTCAAAAACGCGGAGGAAAAGGAGTGATCGGAGCGGTGACAAAAGAAGAAGACGCGATCAAGAAAGTTTTGGCCGTCATGTCTCATGATAACCTCCTGTTCTTCACAAATTCCGGAAAAGTTTTCCAGACTCAGGCCTATGAAATTCCAGCCAGCTCCCGCATCGCCAAAGGACAGTCAGTGGTGAACTTCCTCCAACTTTCACAGGAAGAAACCGTAACTGCTATCATCGCTTTCAACAAGGATGACAACTACAAATTCCTGATGATGACGACTGAGATGGGAACGGTGAAAAAATCTGCCATTTCTGAATTTGAAAACGTACGAAGATCCGGGCTCATCGCTATCAATCTGGAAAAAGGAGACGCTCTTCGCTGGGTGGATGCAACGACCGGAGAAGATGAGGTCGTGATCACGACTGCCAAAGGGCAAGCGATCCATTTCAAAGAAAAAGATGTCCGTCCGATGGGAAGGACCGCGCAAGGAGTGAGAGGAATTAAATTGAAAAAAGAAGACAAGGTTGTGGGAATGGACGTGATTTTCAAAAATCAAAAAGGAAACCAGCTTCTGATCATCACGGAAAACGGATACGGGAAAAGGTCCGATCTCAAACAATACAAAGTCCAGAACCGCGGAGGAAGCGGAATCAAGACGGCAAATGTAACAACCAAAACCGGAAAATTGATCGGAGCAGGAATCATCAATGTGGAAGAAATCGAAGAAGATCTGATCATCACTTCCGAAAAAGGCCAAATCATCCGCATACCCATGAAAGACATCTCAGTTCTCGGCAGAGCGACCCAAGGAGTGAGAGTGATGAAACCGGCGCCGGGAGATAAGGTTAGTGCGATAACTGTGTTATAGAATTTTTCCAAAGCTTGGCTTTGAGGAATTGCGAGTCCGTTAAGGACGAGCAAGGAGAAAAGCCGAGCTTTA
>DQBY01000119.1 GCA_003534085.1 Candidatus Moraniibacteriota bacterium
GCCTGGATACGGCCGAGACTTTGATGGGTCGGTCGGCCTGTCCTCATTGCAAGGGAAAGATCCGCTGGTACGACAACATCCCCTTTTTCAGTTTTCTGATCTTGCGCGCCAAATGCCGGGAGTGCGAGAAAAAAATTTCCCTTTTGTATCCGCTGGTCGAATTGGGAACCGGAGCGCTGTTCGCTCTGAGCGGATATTATTTTTTTAGCGCGCTTGATCCGCAAAGCTGGCTGGAAACCGTCTTTTATCTGGGAATTTTTTCGGCGCTGGTCGTCATTTTCGCGTATGATTTCAAGTTTATGGAAATTCCGATGATTGTTTTGTGGATCGGCGTCGGCTGGACGGTCGCATTTCTGCTGATTTTCGATTGGATGAATTTCAATCCGCAGATGGGAATTTTGGACAGCCGGATATTTTCCGGCGTGCTGGCCGGAAGCCTGGCCTTCCTGTTTTTCTTCGCCCTTTCCGCCGGCTCGAAAGAAAAGTGGATGGGGATGGGAGACGCGTATCTGGCTCTTTTTGCCGGATTGGCCGTAGGCTGGCCGGTGATATTAGGAGCTTTCATGCTGGCGTTCGCGCTCGGTTCCGTTTCCGGAATCGCGCTTCTGCTCCTGAAAAAGAAAACTATGAAAAGCCAGCTGCCATTCGCTCCTTTCATGGCGCTCGGAATTTTTTTATCCATTTTCATCCCGTTGATTTTTCCCGGAATAAAACATTGGATCTTTTATTTTTAGATTTATGGGTCTGGCAAAAAAAGAAAAATTTAATTTTCAAAACAAGAAAGGCTTCAGCCTCCCGGAGCTGATGATCGTGATTGCCATCATCGGAATCATGTCCGGCGTGGCGCTGGTTTCCTTGAGCGGCAGCAAGGAAAAAAAAGAGGTTGAGACGGCGGCGCGGGAAGTGGAGGCGGCTATCCGAGAAACGCAAAACGGAGCTTTGACCGGCAAGGGGGTCGGGGCTTCTCCGGGCTGCTACTTTAATTTTTTTTATGATAAAGCTGCCGGAACATTCGGAACAGATGGAGGCTGCATGAATGTGACATATAAGCTGAATAACGGAGTTGCTTTCAGCGGAAGCGGAAGCTTTGGATTTTCGATTCCTTTCGGAGATACTCTCGGCGGAGAAATCAAGCTGGAAAAAGGCGCCACTTGTTATATGGTTAAAGCAAGTCCTTCCGGCCGAGTCGAAAACTATCCTTGTCCATAAAATTTATGAGGAGAAAAAAATATCCAAAACACAGCGGGTTTTCAATCATGGAAGTGATGATTGCGGTTTTTGTGCTTTCTGTCGGATTAGTCGGAGTCGGACAACTGATTTTTTCGAGCCTCCGACACTCGATCGATAGCCGCGATCACATCATCGCTTCTCAATTGGCGCAAGAAGGGATCGAGTTGGTCAGAAACATCCGCGATAACAACAGGCTTTCAGAAGTCGATATCTTTCTTGGTCTCACTCCGGGCGATTACCGGATTGATTATAATGACGATGGTGTTCAAACAGCAGGATTAGATTATAGCCTGAAGTATACTGCTAACTTTTATGATCACGGAAGCGGCAGCGCTACAAAATTTGCGCGGAAAATAAAAATAGAAAATTATAGCGAAGGCGAGGCGCGAAAAATCACCAGCGTAGTCAGCTGGAAAGGAGCGATACCTGAAACAACAACAGATTGCACGACAGCGAACAAATGCATCTATATCGAAGATATTTTGACGAACTGGTAAAAATTGAGATAAATTTTATGGACAACAGAAAGAAAAATATCATTCCGGTTTCATCTAAAAAAGGATTCAGCCTGATCGAGCTGATGGTGGCGATGTTTGTTTTTTCCATCGTCATGACCGCCACGACCGGGTTTTTTAGCTCTTCTGCCCTGAGTTATCGCAACGCGCGGGAAATTCAACGCAATCTGGAAGACGCCCAATTCGCGATGAACCTGATGGCAAAGTCCCTGAGGACCAGCAAGATCCTGTCATGCGAAGGATCTCCCTGTTCGACGGTGCGGGTCTATGATTATTCCCAGGATAAATGCATAGAATACAGTTTGAAGAATAATCTAATTTACATCCAAAAAGCTCCGGAAGGAACAACGGAAGAAGAATGCGAAGGGGAAGGGTACTTGATGGATCCGGAAGAACAGATGGGCGCGACTTTTGTTTCAAGCAGATCGTCTTTTTATGTCATTCCTTCTTCGCCAACACAGGTCGGGAAAGCGACGATTTCGCTGGAAATCTGTTCAGACGCTGTTTGCGCAAAGGACAAGGCCAGGATACAGTCTTCCGTTTCTCTTCGCAGCGAGTATCAGGAAATATAGAATTGATTAATTTTTTTATATGAAAAAAATGGGACGTTTAAATCAAAAAATAATGAAAGGCTCCATACTGGTCTTTTCTCTTGTCATGCTTGCGGTTTTGACGATAGTTTCGGTCGGCATCGCCTCCGTAACGCTTATTGAAAAAAAGAATGCCGGAGGGACTGGGAAATCGACACAGGCCTTGCAGGTGGCTGACAGCGGAGTCGAAGTGGCGATGAAAAAGATAGCTTCCGGAGAGAATACCGTCCGGCAGCTTGAACGAAGCATGATTTGCGACGATTCAGGCGGCAAGGCTGTCATTTCAGGCAATATCGGGCAGGAAAGAAAATATTCGCTGAGTTTTCAAGATGAAGACGAAAATTTCATCACGCGATGCGATGACGCAACCGCGGGAATCGCAGTGATTATTTCAACCGGAAATTACAGCGGCACTTCAAGGAAAATAGCGGTAGCGGCCATAAGCGCCGGAATCCAGGTCACGGACGGCGATTTTATACCGAGCAACGAGACTCAAAATATCGGATCAGACTGGAAATTGGTCATGCTTACCGGACAAAATACGCAGGGCAACGGGGCATCCGGAGGAGGGGGATATATTTTCAAGGATCGCGACGGAAAAATAAGAGCTTTGCTTTATTCCTACACCGCGGATCATAATGAATTTGAGGTTACGAGCAATGAAAAATGTGTAGTCGCTCCATCCAGTCCTCATCATAACAATTATAAAATTTGCGCCCGAGTCAATGGAAGCGGCGATCTGATCGTCAGGACGGGAGCGAGGGTCCAGCTTGATTACGTAGCTATAAAATAATCAGACCGTTCCCGAAGATTGATCATTCGGAAAACGGTTCAAAAATAAAATGATCGGAGAAAAACCAAAAAATAAAAGAGGATCGGCTCTTGCATTCACGATAATCATTTTGAGCTTGCTTGCGGCGGCAGCATTGGGAACCGCTTCGGTAGCGCTGAAAGAAAGAAAAAACGCCGCCACGACTGGAAATTCGGCGCAGGCTATCCAAACAGCCGGAAGCGCTTTGGAAATCATCATGGCTGAGATGAAAGACAATCCCGGAAAAACATTGAAGGATCTTGCCGAACTTATGCAGGCGCAAATAGGACATGGAGAATCTGGTGAAATCATAATTTTCGGAAGCATTCCCGGCAATGAAGGATTGGTATTTTCGATCAGTTTTTATGACAGTTCGTCGAAGCTGATCACTAATGAAAATACACTTGTTTCGGACGTGAGCAGGATAAAGTCGGCGGGAACTTCCGGCGGAGCCACCCGTTCGCTTGAAACGGCAAAGCCGAAATTTTGCATACCGGAGAAAGCGGATATAATGCTGGCAGTGGACAGATCGTGGAGTGTCGGAAGAACAAATTTAGATTTAGTAAAGCGGGGATTGAGCGAATTTATTAAAGATCTGGATCTTTCCGAGGAAAAAATAAAAATCGGGGTGGTGAGTTTTGGAAACGAAGCGACTCTTGAAAGCGAGCTTACTGCGTCTGAAGAGAGTATTTTATTCGGAATAGACAAAATTACTTTAGTGGAGAGGGATAAAACATATATGAGCGGAGGTCTGGCAGCGAGCATAAAAGAGTTAGAATCAGCAAATGATAGATCCGATGAAAATTATCCGGATTATATTATTTTGATGACTGATGGTGCGCCGAGCATTGAATCAGCTGATGGTAAAATGATCTGCGAATCGACGGTTTGGAGGGAAAGAGCTCAGAAGGATGCAGAAGCGGAAATTGAAAAAGCGCGAGGGAGGGGAATTACTATCTTCGTGTCAGGTGTTAATCTTGGATCATTGGGATTTGTCGAAACAGATCCTCCTCCGACTGGAATGTTTAAAGAATACGGCGGAAAGGATTGCGCTGCTTTGGCGCGAGATTGGCTTTCCGGGAAGGTTGCGACCAGTCCGCAGTTGTATAGCGATTTTTCCTCCTTCGCGGATTTTAAAGATGATTTCAAAGACTCCATAAATATGTGCAAATAAAAAGGCAAGGTAATTTTTAATCGTAAAGAATGATTTTTTATAAAAACAAAAAAGGTTCCGCCCTGGTATTTTCCATGATAATCTTAGGCATCATGATCCTGACCGGATTGAGTTTTGCCGCGATAACAGTAACTGAAAGAAAAAACGCGATTTCCACGGGAAAATCGACGCAGGCTTTCCAGTCTGCCGACAGCGCGGCGGAGCTGGCATTGGCCGTATTGAAGGATTATCAGGGAAGCGCGGGAACCCTGGGGGAATTTGCGGGAAACTTGGGCGCCATTTGCTCCGACGGAGCAGACGGGCTTCCGGCCAAAATAGAACTTTCCGATAGCTCTTTGAATTTCTTCGATGTAAATTCTGATCCCATCGAAGAATGCGGCGATGCTGTTTATAAAATAGCGAAAATAAAATCTCT
>DQBY01000071.1:0-483 GCA_003534085.1 Candidatus Moraniibacteriota bacterium
GTGGGGATCATGAACATCATGCTGATCGCAGTCAATCAAAGAATCCGAGAGATCGGACTGAGGAAAGCGGTCGGTGCGCGCAATGTCCACATAGTTTCGCAATTTTTGATCGAATCGATTACGATAACTTTTGTCGGAGGCGTGATCGGAATTATGATAGGGATTTTGATTTCCTATTTGGCGGCGGTCATCATTACAAATATGGGCAACAATTGGGAATTCATCATTACCTGGCAATCATTAGTTCTGGCGACTTCAGTCACGATTTTGATCGGATTGCTCTTCGGGATGTACCCTGCCCGCAAGGCTTCGCGCGTAAGTCCCATGGAGGCTTTAAGATACGAGTAAAATGTTTAGTGAATTGATACTTTCAATTAAATTAGCTTTCAAGAATCTCCGGACGCATATCGGAAGAACGGTTTTGACGTTGGTCGGGATCGTGATCGGGATCACTTCGGTCATCGTGATCATGGCGAGCGGACA
>DQBY01000071.1:509-6518 GCA_003534085.1 Candidatus Moraniibacteriota bacterium
TGATCCAGGCGGAAGTGAAAATTCCTTCGACCGGGAAAACTTCAATACAGAACGCGGCAGGACAGGCGACCGGAATCCAGATCACCACGATGAAGGTCAAGGATGGGGAGGAAGTGGCCAAGCGGGTTCCGAACATCAAAACCTGGGCGGCCGGAACGATGGCGCAAGAACTGGCGAGCTTCGGTAAGGAAAATAAAAAGGTGATGATTTTCGGAGTGAGCGCTCCGTATCTCGGAATCGACAAAAATAACAAGTTGGAAGACGGAGTTTTTTTCAGCGAAGAAGATGATGACAGTCTGGCTCAGGTCGCGGTCATCGGTTCGGAAATCCGGCAAGATCTTTTCGGGTCGGAAAATCCGATCGGAAAAAACATAAAGATGAGCGATCAGAACTATAAAGTGATCGGAACTTTGCAAGAAAGGGGGGCGGTAGCCGGTTTCAATTATGATGAACTGGCGTACGTACCGGTCCGGACGGTGCAAAAAAAGATCTTGGGAGTTGATTTTGTGCGCTTTATCATGTTTCAGGTTGAGCGGGAAGATTTGATCGACCAGACTTCTGTCGCGATCACGGAGGAAATGCGTGATTTGCATGATATCGATGATCCGGACAAAGATGATTTCGCGGTGACTTCCATAATCGAAGCGCAGGAAATGATCGAGGATGTTTTCGGTACGATAAATATTCTGCTTCTGGCGCTCACTTCCATTTCTTTGATCGTCGGCGGAGTGGGAATAATGAATGTGATGTATGTTGCCGTCGTGGAGAGGACTTTTGAGATCGGACTTCGAAAAGCGATCGGCGCTAAATCAAAAGATATTTTGAAGCAATTTTTGTTCGAAGCTATTTTTCTGACTTTGGCCGGCGGAGCGATCGGAATTTTTCTGGGATATCTTTTCACGCTTTTGATGTCGCTTATTTTCGCCCGTTTGGGTTTTGCTTTGGAGCTTTCTGTCTCCTTGCAATCGATCCTGCTCGCGACCGGATTTTCAATGACGGTGGGAATTATCTTCGGTTTCTATCCGGCCAGGAAAGCTTCGCGACTTTCTCCTATGGAAGCCCTCGGAAAAGAATAGTCCGACTTGTCCGTCCGTAGCTTTAGCGAAGGAGGATGGAGGCTTTGAGGAAGGAATAAAAGTTAGTGTTTTTCAAACGTAGAGACGAGGCAGTGCCTCGTCTCTACCGATGAAATAAGCAAATGCCCGAAAGATACAAAAACAAATATCGAATTGAATCAAATAGATTGCAAGGATACGATTATTCTCAAAACGGAATGTATTTTGTCACAATATGCGCAAAGGGCCGTGAAGAATATTTTGGAAAAATAGAAAATGGGAAAATGGTTTTGTCGGAAATGGGGAAAATAATTAAAGAAGAATTTTTAAAAACAGCAATAATTCGTCCATATGTTAAATTTGACGAATGGATTATCATGCCAAATCATCTGCATGCGATAATTGAGATTTGTGGAAACGGTGTGCCTGTAGAGACGCCCCGACGGGGCGTCTCTACAGACGACCCACAACCACAAAACAAACCTAAACGCGGCGGTACAACATCCTATTATACACCCAAATAGGATTTTTGTCAACCCAGCACTAACTTTGTGTGAGTGAATTAAAAATAAGACTCAAAAAATTTATGAATATCTCGTTTTATATGAGAAGACTAATTTTGAAAACAAAGAAATTTAAATTAAAACACAAAGTTAGTGCTGGGTCAAGCATTGTTGCGTTTTTTCATTTGTGTTACTCTGAAACTAAAGAAATAATCACTTGTATTTAATCTCATGGAAGAGAATAAAGAAATAAAAGATGCTGAAATTGAAGAGGTCAAAAAAGATATGAGTGCCAAGCCCTCCTTTGCTGAAGCTTCGGCGGGCAGGCGCGATTTTTTGATCGAGCTGGCTCTGTTTTTGATTTTAGGAATTTTGATCGGAATCGCGGTGAAGACCGAAGCGAACAAGCGGATCACGATCGGATACAACGATCACAAGATGAAGTTCGCTCAGCAGCAGATAAGCATCAATAAGCTGGAAGCGGAGCTGATGAAGAAATTGAGCGCTGAAGAAAACAGTGAAGAAGGGGAAACTCTCGAAGGTGCGACGTGTGGAAATTAAATCGCGTATCGCAGCAATATAATTCTTTTTTAAATTTAAATAAAATTATGGAGGAGAAAAAATCAGCGAAAAATACAAGTGACGAAAAAAAGATAAAAAATTTGATTTCCGCAGTAATCCTGCTTGCCGGCCTTTTTGTAGGAAGCCTTTTTGTGGATTTTGCCCAGCTCGTGCGAGGGACGGGATTTTCTGAGAGAAATCTCGGCAAAACTGAAATTTTTGAAGCCAACGGCAAGACTTGGGTGGCGTATAATGAGCCCAAGGTTGATGTGCAAGTCCTGACTGACGAAACTTGCGGAGAGGAATGTGATCCGTCTGAGGCTCTGGTCTGGCTCCGCCGGGTGATTCCGACCATCAGCGCCCAGAAAATAAATTACGATTCCGGAGAAGGGAAAAAAATAGTTGAAAAATTCCAGATCAAGACTTTGCCGTCTTTCATTTTTTCAGACGAAGTGGAAAAAACAGATTTTTATTCACAGGCCCAGATCCTTTTTGAAGAGAGGGGCAACGAATTCCTTCTGAAGAATGAGGAGCTCGGGCTGGCTCCGGGAAGATATCTTTCCACGCCTCAGATAAATGAAGGAGAGGCGAGTTTAGGCAATAGCGAGTCAAGCGTGAAGGTGGCGGTTTTTTCAGATTTCCAATGTCCCTATTGCAAAATTTTTTGGTCGACGCTCAGAAATACTGCCAAGGAATATGAAGATAGAATCTTAGTTGGATACAAGCATCTGGTTCTGCCGATCCATTCTCAGGCCAACAATTCCGCCCTGGCTTCCGAGTGCGCTCTGGAGCAAGGAAAATTTTGGGAATATGGCGACAAACTTTTCGCAAAGCAGTCCGAATGGCCGGAAACTGAAGGAAAGCAGAAATTCAAAGATTATGCCCAAGAATTAGGTCTGGACAGCTCTCGATTCAACGATTGCTTGGACAAAGGAAAATATCAGGACAAGATCGATAAAAATATGGATGAAGCGATCAGTTTCGGAGTAAGCGGAACGCCGGCAACTTTCATCAATGGCCAGTTTAAAAACGGAGTGGTCAGCGGAGAAGAATTGAAAGCGGCTATCGATCAGGAGCTTGCAAAATAGGGAGAAATCCCCGCTTATTTTCAGCAATTGACAGAAATTTTATTTCTGATACAATTTGCTTTGTAATCGTGTAATATTGATAAAATTAAGAATCGGGTGCTGCTTCGAGCAGTATTTTTTAATAGATTGCGAATGATCCGTCTTTCGTAATTCCGTTTAATTAGTAAGTTCGTAATTATGACAAAATTCATAACTGAAGAAGGTTTGAAAAAAATTAAGGAAGAATTGGAAAATAGAAAAGTGACCATAAGACAGCGCATAGCTGATTCGATCAAGGAAGCGAAAGAACAGGGCGACCTGAGCGAGAACGCCGAATACAGCGAAGCTAAGAGGCAGCAGGCTGAAAATGAAGCCAGGATTGCCGAGCTTGAATTTATGCTCAAGGAGTCCACAGTCGTTTCTTATGACGCGAAAACGACTGATCTTGTCCAGATGGGCTCAAGAGTGAGAGTGAAATTCAACGGAAGCGAAATGGAATTCCAGATCGTCGGATCGAATGAAGCGAATCCGGGCGAATTGAAGATCTCCAATGAATCTCCGATGGGCAAAGGCTTCATGGGAAAGAAAAAAGGCGACGCGGTTGAGATTGAAACTCCGGGCGGGAAAATGGCATACAAGATTCTCGATGTAAAATAATTTTAAAAGCAGCTTTAAGCTGCTTTTATTTTTTAATATAGAGTTCATTCATTTTATATATCAAGAAAGGAAAGTTTGATGAAGGCAACAAGTGAAAGGAAATTTTTTACGGCAAGGAAGTTGGCAAATCTGGCAAAAAAAGGGCTTCCCAAGATGATGAAGGATTTCAGGCCGGGGTATGACCCGGATTTTGACAGAATCTTGCCGGTCTCAGTTTTAAAAATTCTTCCATTTCGCTCTTACTCGCCAAGCTCGTAGTCGCTTCGGTCAGAATGACAAGGGTAGTCTAGTGTGAAAAAGCAAAGCAGGCTTTATTTAAAGAAAAATTGAAACTTATCCACCACACTAATTATTATAGAGCCCTCTTTTTTTGACTTTTCATCAATATTGGCTTAGTATTCAAAAAACGTCAAAGAGCGTTTAATCCAAGTACTTTTATGGAAGGAGGGCAATATGCCTACAATGGAGTTGGAGTTTGAAGGAAGATCGTATGAGACTGATGATTGCGGATACCTTCTTAATTTTTCGGATTGGTCTCCGAAATTGGCTTCTCACATTGCGAAACAAGAAGGCATTGATAATCTCAGTGAGGATCATTTTCACGTGATTAATTCTCTGCAGGGATATTATAAACAATACGGGATAGTTCCTTTGACAAAAGTTCTTGTCAAGCTTCTAGCGGGTGTTTTTGGGGAGAAGGCAAATAGAGGATATCTATTTGAACTTTACCCGGGAGGCCCTATGAAGCAGGGTTCAAAAATAGCAGGTTTGCCGAGCCCATGTTATTAATGAGGGAGGGGCAGGGAAGAAGTTTTCCTGCCCCTTTAAATTGCTTTTTTGCCTGAATAAGCTAAAATTAAGATACTAATTAAATCTAAGGCTAAAAAGCTACAACCTAAAAAGCTAATTTTATGCGAGAAGATATTCTAAAAACTAAACTGGAAAAATTAGAGAAAATAAAAAATGCAGGCATGGATGCCTATCCGGAAAAATCACAGAAGGATTTTAGCAATGGCGAAGTTCTGGAGCGGTTCGATGAACTCGCCGCAGAAGAGATGACATTGGCCGGAAGGGTGAAATCTTGCCGCGCGATGGGCAATGTGGCTTTTGCGCACATCGAAGACTCCACCGGGAAAATACAAATTTTTCTGAACAAAAAAGGCTCTGAAAATTATAAATTGTTCACAGGCTCTGTCGAGATCGGAGACTTCATCCAAGCGACCGGAAAATTATTCATCACCAAGGCCGGCGAGAAATCTCTGGAAGTTTCCGATTGGAAGATGCTTTCAAAGAATATCCGTCCTATCCCGACGGAATATTTTGGCTTGAAAGACACAGAAGATCTTCTTCGGAAAAGATATCTGGATCTGATGATGAATCCTGAGACGAAGGATCTTTTCAAAAAGAAAAATATCTTTTGGCAGACTGTCAGAAATTTTTTGACAGGAAACGGATTCCTGGAAGTTCAGACTTCCGTACTGGAACATACTCCGGGGGGAGCTGACGCGGAACCGTTCATCACTCACCACAACGCTCTTGATCAGGATTTTTATCTTCGAATTTCCTTAGAACTTCCCTTGAAAAGACTTTTGGTGGGAGGATACGAAAGAGTTTTCGAAATCGGCAGAGTTTTCCGAAATGAGGGGATCGACCGCGAGCATCTTCAGGAATTCGACCATATGGAATTTTATTGGGCATATTCCGACTTGGAAAAAGGGATGGAATTTATGGAAAAGATGTACAAGGAGATCGTTTTCAAAGTTTTAGGATCTTTTGAGCATGAATATGAATCTGAAAAAATAAATTGGGATGTGGAATTTCCTCGAGTGGATTATTTTACGGAATTTCAAAAAGAAACCGGCATCGATCTGAATCAGGAAGTCTCGATCGAGGAATTGAGAAAGAAAGCCGACGAATTGGAGATCAAATATGAAATGGGATATGGCAAGGGAAAAATGATCGATACGCTGTATAAAAAGACTGTCAGGCAGAAATTGATCCAGCCATGTTTCTTGGTGGGGCATCCGATCGAAGTTTCTCCATTGGCCAAATCCGATCCGGAGAATCCGAAAAAAGTTTTGCGCGTGCAAGTCGTGGCAGGAAAAAGCGAACTTTGCAACGCTTTTGCGGAACTGAACGATCCGCTCGACCAAAGGAATCGTTTCG
>DQBY01000065.1 GCA_003534085.1 Candidatus Moraniibacteriota bacterium
GCAGTTCAGGCTAGAATGTAGGACTAACTTTACGCGGTGCCTTTTGGCACCAAGCCTGATAAGCGGAAAGTTAGCGCCGGGAAAATCCTAGCCCTTTATACAGTGATGGATAAAAACAGATTAAGCACAGAACTTAAAAAATAGCCCAGCGGACCGGAAAAAAAGATAATGGCAAAAAGCAGAATGACAAATCCGTACTGTTCCAAAACAGCCATCGTTTCAATTTTCACCGGCAGAACCGCAAAAAGCAACTTCGAACCGTCCAGCGGCGGGATCGGGATAAGGTTGAAAAAGGCCAGAAGGACGTTCCAGAAAATAACCATAACGCAAATTTCAAAAAGAATGGAAGAAAATGATCCGGAAATGACCTGAGCGATAGCGCCCCAATTGTTAAAATTTGAAATTATGTCAATTTTAGCCGCGACCGGAATGCTGATCAAGCGGGCGGTAATTGCGAATACGACAGCGATCAAAATGTTGGAAAGCGGTCCGGCAAAAGCCACGAGCGACGGTCCCCACTTCTGACTTTTCAAATTGTACGGATTGTACGGAACCGGTTTGGCTCCGCCGAAGGCAAAGCGCCCTCCGCTGACGATAAGCATCAGTATCGGCACCATGATCGTCATCCACGGATCGATGTGCTTGAAGGGATTCAGCGTTATCCGGCCGGAATGCTTGGCGGTCGGATCCCCCAGCCACAAAGCCATGACCCCATGAGATACTTCATGGATAATAAGCGAGGAAAGGAGGATCAAGACGTAAAAAATGATGAGTATAGCTTCCTGCATAAAATGATGGTATTTTTATTCTTATTAAGTAATAGTGGACTTGCCAAAAGTTTATTACTATGATAACCTAAACTCTGTTACTAAGCAACTATTACGCGCGTATCTCGTATCGTAAATCGTGGAACATAAATCCGCGATATGCGATTCACGATATGCGATTCACGATCATGAGTAAAGTATGCGCAATTTGCGGACGAGGAGCCTCGACCGGCCACCAAGTCAGCCATTCTAACGTCAAAACTCTTCGAAAATTCAGCATCAATTTGCAGACGAAGAAAATCAACGGTGTCAGAAAAAAAGTCTGCACCAAATGCGTGAAGACAATGTCGAAATAATACTGATCCGAAAGAACTCCGCTGACGCGGAGTTTTTTTATTTGGAAAAAAAGATGGCGTGCTTTTTGTTTTTATGAGCAGCCCAATATTGATCGCCATAAGAATAGTGCCACCATTCAGTTGGTGCATTCACAAAGTCTTGTTTTTGCATAAGTTTAAAAAGGAGTTTCCTATTACGTTTTTGCGAAGCTGTAATCTTAGTACAAAATGTGTATGATTTTTGTGAAAGCGAATCAATTTTTGTCCCCATATCCAATTCTTTTCCACTGAATATATCAAAAAGCGTCAAATCAACTGCCCCGCCAGTCGAATGAGGAGGATTATTCTTTGGATCAGCAACAAATTGAGTAACTTTAAGATAAATTTCTTTCCGATCGGCCTTTGGATATCTCTTGCTCGTTTCTGACCAAATCTGCCTGAACAATATTTTTTGCAATCGGATCGGACGATATGCATCCGAGATTTTAAAAGTCAACAGATCATTTTTTTTCTTTAGCTCTATCCAAGCCTTCTTCAGTCTTTTAGCCACGGACAATCTCATCCGGCATGGAGCGCTTTTTTTATTATCCCAAACAAGACTAATGTGCACATCAAGCTTTTCCTTTTGGCAAAAACAAGAAAAATCGATCAGGGGGTCGTCATTTTCCTTTATGGGAATTTGGACATACAGATGTTCCGGGATGAATTTTCGCATCTTGGAGCGCTCCGATGCCTTTTTGATTTCTAAAAAATTGCAAAAATTTTTCATATTTTTTTTGTAATAATTGAATAGACTGCACCCACTTTCATGACTTGAAAATTTCCACCTTCTGTTTGGATATTGACTCTCTCCGATTCAATTTTTCCCAGACTTTGAAATACTGCTGCGGCTGAAACGCTGCCAGTTCCGCATGCTTTAGTTTTTCTCAAACAACCACGCTCGAAAGTTTCCACTTCCAAGGTATTATTTCTTTTTAGAGTTACGAGATTAAAATTAATGCCAGAAGGAAAGATCTTTCCTTCTTGATTATACCTCAAAAATATTTTTTCCATTTCTAAAAAGCTTGGCATTGATCCTTTTTTTTCAATAACGATATGCGGCTCTCCCAAATCAACAAAGTGAGCCCTAAAAAGCTCGCCAGACCCACCCTCAATCTCTAAATACTGAATGCCATTCACGCTTCCAATTACTGCTTCATACTTGCCATTTCTAAAAAACACTTTCTTTGTTCCAGCTAAAGAGCGTACGGTTATCTCTCTTAACTCAAATTCTTTTTTACGCAAAGACTTCAAGATTGAAATTAATCCATTCCCACACATGCTGCCGATTTTTCCAAGTGGACTGATAAGATCCATGGCATATTCAGCTTCTTTGATTTTCTTTATCCAAATA
This sequence comes from Candidatus Moraniibacteriota bacterium, assembly GCA_003534085.1. Lineage (GTDB taxonomy): Bacteria > Patescibacteriota > Minisyncoccia > Moranbacterales > UBA2206 > UBA11098. The sequence continues at coordinate 2,496 of DQBY01000065.1, forward strand.
AAATCATCAACGCTCTGATTTTCTCGCCCGAAATCCTTTGTAAAATTTATTTTTTCTGAAAGCGAAAAATCGGGTTCAATGGAATACTCAATGATACCTAATACATTTTGATGTGTCTCCTGAATATCTAGTAAAAAATTATTTTTCATTGTTTTGATTTACTAAATTAATCAGGGGAATTATGGAAATAATTCCCCTGCTCGGTTCAGTCAATCACGTTGAAAGTCGCGCTTTCAATCACTTTTTTTAGCCCTTCCTGACCTTGCTCCTCCCAAATCCATCCGACAAAGGGACGGCAAAAATCTTTCCATTTGAGAGAAATCCTGATCATCGGCAGTTGCTTAATTCGGAGAGCTTCAGCCAATAAATTGGAATAATTAGCATACAAACTGCCCGTCTCGGGAAGGACGAGGTATCCGCTTTCCCGGATTATTACGGCCAGAAGCATCGCTCTCGGAATTATAGCCACTACCTCATCAATATTAATCGGACGTGGCTTGTTTCGCGAGTACGCCATCCACTCGCCTTTATGGCGGTAAGCTTTTTTACGGATCAATCTTCCTCCTTCGGAAAAGATGAAGAAGAACGGCAACTCTCCTTTACTGCTCGAAATCTGGACCATTCCTGCCTGTTGGACACAGCTATTGTAGGCATGGGTGATCTCAGGGTGCCAATTTACAGCCATATTCAGAAACTCATCTCTGCGATCAAGAAAATGCCTGTAGACACTGTAAATTGGAATTCCAGTTATGCCCATCACATCTAACCACAAATTCAGAATTTCTTTGGTGGAGCTGGAATAACCTTTCCCAGACTCAATTTGTTGATAGCAAGCCTGGGGAGAAGTAAGGATTTGGTAAAGTTCAGGAGCTTGTCCATCCAGGGAGACCAAAATTTCATCGGAAATCCTTGCCACCAATCCATGAAATTTCTCGCCTTTCTCTCTGAAGCTCTTTTGGTCGGGAACCCTAATGACACCAGACGTCCAATTTGCCGTTACTCCTTCTTCAGCAATAGCATAATTTTTGCCGATTGCTTCCAGAGTATTTTTAAAATCCTTGGTTGGCAATCCAACTGCATCCGCATCTTGGATGAAGTGGGCTATGCGTGAATCCGGAAATGCTTTCCGGATTGCGGCCAACTTGATAGGTGCATCCCAAAAACCACACTGATCACCCGAAATAATGGAAACCTCTGAGTCCAAAATACAATTAATACTTTTCACTGGTCTTCCTCCTTTATGCGATTTCGCAGTATAATGGTGTATGAAAATAAAAAGAACTAAAAAAACCGCCCGGCTTTCGCCAGGCGGTCCTAATTTATCTAAACTATACTCAGTTTTCGAATCAATTATTACCTAGCAAAAACCTTCTCTTCACAAAGAGAATGAGGCAGAGCATAAACAAAGCCCAAATTTTCGCTAAATAATTCTTATTCATACAAACAGTGTACCTTGATTTATTTTTTTTGTCAAATTGACTTGTGGATAACCGGTTTATTCCAAAATTCCGTCAAGGTTTACGTCATACAGGATCTGTTCTTGGATCAATCTGTAGCCGACAATTTCTTCCGGCTTGAACCAATGAGGAATTTCCACTTCAGCTTCCTCGGGAGATCCGGACGCATGGATCAGGTTTCTCACCGATCTGTCATCAACATCACTCATCTGATAGGAATCCACGACAAAATCTCCGCGGATGCTTCCAACATCAGAAGTCAACGGTTCTGTTCCGCCTGTAACTTTACGGCAAATTTTCACAGCGTGGGCTCCCTGCCAAACCATAGCCACGACCGGACCCGAAGTCATGTATTTCTTCAAATTTTTCAAAATTTTCCCGGTAATTTCATGAGGATCCATAGACCAAGGAGTCAGCCCTTTGTCCTGATAGCTCTTGATCGTTTTTTCTCCAGTTACGGTTCTCCAGGTCGGATCCAGAGTATAGTGTTTTTCAACAAATTCCTCTGTCGGAACCAGCATTTTGATCGCAACCATTTTCAAGCCCAGTCTTTCATAGCGTTTGATGATTTCCCCGATTAAAGTTCTCTGGATGCCGTCCGGCTTGATTACGACCAATGTCCTCTCTTCCTTGAAATGCTTTTCCATAAAATAAGTTTTATTTATTACTGCTTCTTAATTTATCACAGAAAAAATTAATTGGCAATGATTATGCAATTTTCTGCCGCGTTGCGGCACTCATAGCGGATGTCCCCTTTCTCGTCTGTCCTGAAAATTTTTATCTTAAATTTATCCAGGCGTTCCATGACATCCGGCGCCGGATGTCCGTAACGGTTATTTTTCCCGACTGAAATGACCGCCTCCTTCGGATTGACCGCATCAAGAAATTCTTGAGAAGNNGATAGCAGTTTTCAGATCAGATCCGTTTTTTATCAATTCCGCTTCTTCTTCCGCAGCGATGTCGCCGGTAAACAAGAAAGAATTTTTTCCGAACGACAATTTGGCCACGATGCTCATCGCGTTCGAATCTTTTGAATTTTTACCCCGCTCCGGATTCAGGATTTCAAAAATTTTATCCTCGCTTAATCTTATTTTCATTCCCCTCTCTCCTTGAACTCTTGTGATATTTTTTTCCTGGATAATTTCCCCATACCTTTTGAAAGTTTGCGAGTCGCTTCCGGCCGAAGTATCCAGAACAGCCCCGATCCGGTAATTTTCCATCACTTTTATCAACCCTCCGATATGATCCTGATCCGGATGGGTGGCGATGATCATTTCGATGCTCCGATCCCAAAAAGGAACGTGCCGTCCCAGCTTATCCAGGACTGCTTGCCCGCTGGCTCCCCCGTCGATCAAAATCTGCTTCGAGCCTTCGGAAATCAAAATCGCATCGCCCTGCCCGACATCCAAAAAAACGACTTTCAATTCCTGCGAATTCCTGGAAAAAATAATTCCGGCCAAAATCAGACATAAGACGAACAGGACTGCTAGGACAATATAAATTATTTTTCTATTTCGCATAATAAAAATCCGTAGGGATCGGATCCCTACAGCTATTGTTCGATTAAATATTTTTTCATATCCTCTCTTTTCTCATGTATTGCCGAAGCGTTTATCTTTACAAAATTTTCATAATCAGAAAAATTTGTAAATTCTTCTAAAATAATTTTTGTGTCACAAATATTTTCTCCTTTTTCATATTCTATCAAGCTTGTATGCTTGCTTTCACTTTTTCCATGCACTAAATAATTCCCATTTACATAAGCAGACAAATACAATAAATATTCATTTGAATCAACATGAATAGATTTGAATTTACCCTGAAATAAAGCTCCCGACCTTTTATACTTATGATTGAAATATCCCGTATAGCCGGTTCCGACCCTTTTCATAAATTCCGAAATACCTCCATCAGTCAATTGCCTTAAGATTAAATGATAATGGTTATCAATCAAACAATAAGCGACTATTTCTACTAATTTCTGCTTCTGTAGGGATCGGATCCCTACGGGCACTTTATTTGAAATATAGAGGCTTAAGATAGGTTCAACTTGGTTAAACTCTTTTAAAGAAACTAGGAATCTATCGCGATCGTAATCATCCATGAAAATATCCCGCTTCTCCACTCCGCGATTGTAGACATGATAATATTCTCCATTGGCAAAAATTGTCTTTTTCATTTTGTTTTATTTTGTAGGGATCGGATCCCTACAGCAATTATATCACACCTTCCGTAGGGATCGGATCCCTACAGCTAGAAGAAAATACCAAAGCAAAACTCCCCACCAAGGGAAATTTTTTATTTCCACGGCGGAAAATTGGAAGCTGGCCAGAATATTTATGATTTCGACTTCATATTTCAGCGGCAAAAATGTCAGCCAGGCCAAGACGGAAGCCAGAGGCGGAAAAATAAATTTGAAGAGCGCCATAAAAAATCCCAGAGCCATCGTGATCGGAATTATCGGGAGGACCAAAACATTGGCCAGCAAGGATACCAGGGACAAATTATGAAAATTATATAAAATTATCGGATACACAAAAATCTGCGCTGAAAGAGAAAGAAAAAGTATTTCTCCAATCCAATAAATCCCGCTTTTTTTATTCAGCATGTTTTCAAAATGCGGGAAGAGATAGACGATGCCGAGCGTGGCCAGAAAAGAAAGCTGGAAGCCGATGTCCCATCTCAAAAGCAACGGGTTTATCAAAAGCATGATTGCGCCGGAAAAAAAGATCGCGTTTTGCGAATTGGCCAATCGGCCGTTTTTCATCGCCCAAAGCAAAAGCGAGCCCATCACGCCGGCTCGCACGGCGCTGGCCGGAAAACCGATGATGGCGACAAAAAGAAATATTCCGAAAATTGCCGCCCAAAATGCGCGCTTTCGCCAGAGTCCGAGAAATATTCCGAAAAGCATCAGATAATTGGCAATGATCGTAACGTTATAACCGGAAACAGCCACGATGTGTGTCATGCCGGTGCGGGAAAAATTATCCTGAACTTCTTTGGGCAGCCCGGCGCTTCCGCCCAAGAGCAGTCCGCTCAAAAGGCCTGATTGCGGAAACGGGATCAGTTGATTGATATTATTTTCAAATTTTTTCCGGACTTTCAAAAGCGCCGCGTACGCCGCGCTAGCGCCATCTTTCCCGACAATTTTTATTTTGGGATTGTTGCAGACATACCGGATCCCGTCCTTGGCCAGATACATGCGATAATCGAAATCTTCGGAAAAATTTTCAGGGATCTGGAACTTGCATCCTATTTCCAGCCGGTCGCCGTAGGAATATTCCGGATATCTTCCGGCTCTCAGCAAAATTTTTTCCGCTTCATTTTCATCTTTTATTTTAGCCACGATCTGCTGAGCGGAATCTTTCGAAGCCGGCTCTTTTATGATGACCGCTTGGCCGGAATAATTTTTTCCATCCAGATCCGAGCTATTCAGCTCAGCCAATTTGTTTCCAGTCAGCCATATCCCGAAAACAAAAAACAGGACCGCGGATCCTGAGATTAAAATTATTTTGTTTTGATAAAATAAAGAAAGCGATATGACAGATAGGATTGATAGGACGTATATGGAAAACAGGTCAATTTCAAAAAAAGACCTGGCAAAAATTCCAACTATGAAACTGAGTGAAAGAATGAGGAAAATTTTTGATTTGGACATGGTTTAATTATAACAAAGGCGCACCGTAGTGCGCCACAACTATAATCTACTACCCAAAGTCTGAGCCCTTATGCTCGCAATTCTTCGGGCAAAAAATTCAGCCAATTTGGAAAATATTTCCTGCTTCAAAATTTTGTCCGGATCTCCCTTTAATCTATTTTTTAGCAGAAAAGTATCGCCTATTTTCATTTTTTCCTCCTACATTTTTGCAGTGCTTTGGAAATAGTTACGACTATTTCTTCCGCCTCTTTTTTCTTGTGAATGTCAGGCCGAAGATTATCAGAAAGCACTTCTTTCTTATCCTCTTCTTCGCTGATGCCCAACTCCTCATATCCATCATGCCTCCTTTCCTGAAATTTCTATTATTTTGATTTTGGCGGATTTTCCGCCGATAATTGTTAAACTACTTTTCGAAATGCCAAAATACTCGGCTAATACTTTTATTAGCATACTATTCGCTTCTCCGTCAACCGGCGGGGCTGTTATTTTCACTTTATACTCGCCTTCTGAAATTTTTATCACTTCGTTTTTGCTAGATCGCGGCGAGACTTTGACATATATGCGCATTTGAATATTGTCATTCCGGATTTGATCCGGAATCTAATAGGAGCTGTGATGCCACCACCTTCATTAGATCCCGGATCTCCGCCCCGCNNCTCGGCGAGGCTGGCAGGGGCGGGTTCGGGATGACACTTTTATTTTACCGCCTGATCCCCATTTTTCCAAAATTACCTTCAATATCTTTCATGATCTTTTCCAAATTTATTTTTTTCCCTTTGGTTTTCTTTTTCAACTTGTTATCCAAAATTTTTCCTTCCCGATATTCCTGCAGATAATACGCCTTAGCGCCCTTGATCCATTTGGCAATTTCCTCAAAATCTTTTTCCGTGTGGATGCCGGGAACGACAGTCGTTCGAAATTCATACGGGATCCCGCTGCTCATGATCAGTCCGACGCTTAATTTTATGCGATCCAGCATAGACGAGGCATGCCTCGTCTCTACA
>DQBY01000061.1 GCA_003534085.1 Candidatus Moraniibacteriota bacterium
GAAAATGAAATTTCCGGGAGTAATTTCGTTCCTGAAAGCTTTTCCGATCTGCGCTATTCCGAAAGGAATTTTTTTGCGGGAAACTTGAACCATGGTCGGAAAATCTACAAAAATTGCCTGGGCCGTTTCCGGGCGGAGATACGCCACATTGGCGCTTTCCTCTGTCGGTCCGATGAAAGTTTTGAACATCAGGTTGAATTGCTGAGCCTGGGAAAATTCATGCTTTCCTCCGTTCGGACACTTCCTATTTTCTTCTAGCTGATCTTCACGGAATCTTTGATGGCACTTTTTACATTCCACCAATGGATCGGTAAAATTGGAAATATGTCCGCTCGCTTCCCAAGCTTTCGGATTCATGATGATGGCGCCGTCCTGGCCGACCATATCCATCCTCTTTTGGACGAAAGTTTTCCACCAATGTTTTTTGATGTTATTTTTCAGCTCGACTCCGAGAGGTCCGAATTCCCATGAATTCGCCAGACCGCCATAAATTTCGCTTCCCGGGAAAATGAAACCTCTCTGTTTTGTCAGAGAAATTATTTTGTCCATCAATTTGTCGTTGTTCATATGATTATTTTAAAAAAATTACTAAATAGTATTCGTATTTTCAATAAATTCGCCCGCCTCGCTTCGACTTGNNGCGTCTAGCGAGTCGAGGCGGGTAAGTTCGTAAATTGAAAAAACCTCATTTAAACAATCCAAAAAATTGAATTGCTAGAACGAGGTTTCTCGCGGTTCCATCTAGCTTTCCAGTCACTCGCGAGTGACGGGACACCTTGATTTATCCGGCTCCGAGGATCCAATCCCTCATCACCGCCGGATTACGCCGCCGAAGCGGCAATTTCTATATCAAATTTATTTTTGATAACTTGTTTTATTTGCTTGTTCTCACTTTTGATAATCTGAAAATCATCCTTTATGTCTTCCAATATTTTTGTTTGCTTGTCTAATATATTGATTATTCTTTCATGCCCCTTCTTAATTTCAGATATGCTTATGTCTTTTTGTTTCGCGTCATACTTTAAGTTGGCAATGCCGATTTCAACCTTATCAAATCTCTTGTCGATATTTTGCATCTCATCGTTAAAAAGACCCACAGTGACAAGTTCAGATTTTTCCTTTTTATTCGAATTTTTTAGCGCTTTCTTTTTCATACAATTATTGTACACCCATATTTTACATTGTCAATCTGGCTTTTATTTCCCAAGCATTCCCATGTTTCAACATTCCCAAATATGAGTTCAGCGTTTCCGATGTTGGATTTTCTTGGATCCTTTTCAGCATTCTCTTTTTACTCGATGTCCGCAAAACTCTGTGATTGTAGAAATTCACCCAGCCCAGGAAATCAACTCCGGAATTTAATGTCTTTATAAAAACTTTGTCTGGATGCAGCTCCAGCTTCAATTCTTTTCTCAAAAATTCTTGGATAATCAGAATTTGGTTTTCCAGATGTTTTTTATCTTCCAAAAAAATCACAAAATCATCGGCATAGCGGATATAATATTTGGTTTTGAGCTTGTGTTTCATAAATTGATCAAATTTGTTCATGTAAATATTCACTAAAAGTTGCGAGGTTAAATTTCCCAGTGGCAATCCAACACCTGTTTTACTCTTAGTATTAAAGCTGCCTATAATCTCATCTAAAAGCCACAGAACATTTTCATCAGAAATATATTCTTTTAGCATGTCAAATAAAATCGCATGATCAATATTGGCGAAAAACTTCTTGATGTCGCATTTCAGAATCCAGCAGGTCTCCGTATTATTCTTGCTTACGATATATGCAAATTTTCTGAACCTGCTGATTGCTTTATGCGTTCCTTTTTTCAGTCGGCACGAAAAAGAATCGGAAATGAATATTTTATCAAAGAATGGATAAAGTTTTTTGTAAATGGCGTGGTGCAAAAGCCTATCCCTAACTGTCGCTTTATGGATGTCTCTAGTTTTGGGATCATTTACTTTGAATGCTTGATACCCGCCGTGTTTGTAGGTATGATGAAAAAGATCGTTATATAATGAAAAAATGTTGTCCATGAGTCGCATTTGAAATGCTTGGACATCTCTCTTATTTCTTTTTCCTTTTACAAACTCTTTCCACGCTTCTAACAAATTTTCTAAACAAATGATATCTTCAAATTTATGGTTCAATTGAGTTTTCATAATCCTTCAACTTTTAAATCCCCCCCCCCAGGACTCCCTAAAGTTTTTGAAAAAATAAAAAACATTTATCTTATTTGGTATGAATATTATCGGATTTTGCCGACCACTCACCGATATACGCTTGGTCAAAAAGTGGACAAATATTTTACTGAAATTATTGAATCGGTTGCAATCGCCGCCTTTTTGAAACCGGAAGAAAAAATTCCGTATGTCAGGCTGGCGATTCGCAAATCAGATGTTTTGAAAATTTTTCTAAATATCCTTTGGGAAACAAAGTCTCTGGATGACAAAAAATATATCTTGCTTTCGGAAAAACTTAATTCAATCGGCAAAGATTTAGGCGGATGGTCCGGAAGCCTTGTAAAGAAAAACTCTCCCAACCAAACGCAGGGAGAGAAATGAAGAGATTAGCGAGCAACGCCGCAGGGTTGTTGTCATTCCAGTCATTGTCAAGCCAATTGTAGTTCGAGTTCCACTGACCGTCGTTGAAGTACAGATAGCGAACATAGAGGTTGTCGTTCGCGGGGTTGCGAAAATATATAGAATGCCGCCCATATCACCACCCCTTGAATACTCTCAGAGCTGAATCGTATTCGTGATCTAAAATCACCTAGCATTCTATCCAAGTATCTTCATTTTTTGAAGTGTCTGCATACACCACTCTATCCAAAACCGTAATC
>DQBY01000089.1 GCA_003534085.1 Candidatus Moraniibacteriota bacterium
TGCAATATGTTAATGAACTTATGCAAAAACAGGGCCTCATCCCCGCTTTTTTACATCCTAATATTATTCATTATAGCAATCATCACACTCCCAGTATTCCACTTTATGAGGCAAAACAAAAAAGTAATTGCCTCCGCAATAGGATTTGTCCTCAAACAAAGTAATTTCCATGTCCTTACCACAAGTTGAGCATCTTTTAGTTATTTCTTTGATCTTTTGGTTATTCATGTTTTTATATTACACACTTTTCTTTAAGACTACAATATGCATTCCTAGAAACAATTACATGATCCAGAACTTCTATGCCAAGAATCTTTCCAGCTTCCATGAGCCGCTTCGTGATGGCTACGTCGTCGTCGGAAGGCTCCGGATTGCCGGAGGGGTGGTTGTGAGCCAGGATGATTTGGGCGGCGGTGTGCTTGATGGCCGGTTCGAAAACTTCGCGCGGGTGGACCAGATTTGAATTTAAGATGCCAACTGAAATGATCTCTCTTTCAATCTCTTGATTCCGGGTGTCTAAATAAAAAATCACAAAATGTTCTTTTTTGTGATCACGAATGTCTTTGCAATTTTCCCAGACGTCTTTGGGCGACAAAATCAGCGCTGATTTTTTATCTTTCAAAATCCTCCTCCCCAATTCCAGACAAGCCAGGATTTCCACGGCTTTCACTTTGCCCAAACCATGGATATTTTTCAGATCATCGATTGAAGCGGACAGAATCTTTTCTTTGGGAAATTTTTTGAGAATTTTTTGCGAAAGCTTCAGGACATTGCAATCTTTCGTCCCTGTGCGCAACAGAATCGCCAACAGTTCGGCGTCATTCAATTTTCCCGGCCCATATTTTTCTATTTTCTCCCTTGGCCGATCGACTTTTGGAATGTCTTTTATTTTTGGCATGAAATAATTGGCTTAGATAGGCGTATTTTATTATGAGTCTGGCAAGGCTTGACAAAACGTGTCAAATTGCTATACTCATAGCAGAATTACCACAAAAAGAGCCCTTTAAGGTTTTGTCCTCACTGGGTGCTTTTTATTTTTATACTCTAATTTCTCCTTTAAATCATTCAAAAAAGCCAATTTGTTCGCGCCGGCCTTTTTTATGATGTTTCTGTGGCATGATGATATTATATCACTATTTCTCCAGTTTGTCTTGTGGATAACTCAATTTCTTCCAGTCGTATTAAGGTAAGTATTACAGTAAGTACTTAAATTGTACTTTTTTACGTTTTTGTCAACATAATCGTGAAAATAGTCTATAATTTCGTCTTTTTCACGGTTTTGACTAATATATATTTACTATTCCGTAGCTTTAGCGAAGGATAGTTGGGGAGGAGGGATTCGAACCCCCGGTGCAAGGACCAGAACCTTGTGCCTTACCGCTTGGCTACTCCCCAATGTTTAAACTTATAAATATATCTCTTAGTTCTTTTCTTCCTTTTCTACTTTTTAAATACCTTTCTCTATTTCGTGCCTCCAATATAGTATCAAAAATTTCTTTATATACCAACTTTAAAGGTCTGCGGTTTTTAGTAGAGAATGTCTTACCCGCATTATGCTCACCCATCCTTCTGTCTAAATTATCAGTTGAACCCAAATAAGTCTTATGATCTTTTAGACTAAATAGCAAATATACAATACCGCTATCCATATTTCTTAAGCATTTAATATGAAATGCAAGGACCAGAACCTTGTGCCTTATCCGCCTCGGCGAGGACGCCTCGGACGAGACGGGCCGCTTGGCTACTCCCCAATTAAAAAAGACTATTGCAGTCTTCATATAATCTATATCAAAATTACCAAAAAATCAAGCCTTTCTTAATTTACTTCCTGTATTCCAGCTTATAAACCACTCCCGCCCGATCGTCGGAAATGTAGGCAATTCCGCCAGGTTGCGTGATAATTCCAGCGGGACGGCCGGAAACTTCTCCGTTTTTGAGCCAGCCGGTTATGAAATCTTCCTGTGAGATAAAATTTCTATTTTCATCCAATTTCATCCTGACAATCTTGTAGCCGGTCGGCTGGCTTCTTGCGATTGAACCGTGGAAAGCTACGAGAAGATCGTCTTGGAAATCTTCCGGCCACTCTTCTTTGGGGATGAAGGCCAGTCCCAGAGGCGCTGAATGAGCCGGGATATCGATATGGGAAGGGGTTTTTCCGTCGCAAGAGACTCTTTTTTGCGGATCAAACCGATCGTCATGGACGTTCTTTCCGAAACAATTCGGCCAGCCGTAATCATTGCCTCTTTCAATAATATTGATTTCATCCGGCGGAAGATCATCGCCCAAGACATCGACTCCCATTTCCGTCGCCCAAATTTTTCCGGTTGCCGGATCGATCGCCATAAAAACTGAATTGCGAAGTCCGACCACTTCCTCCCGGAAGTCGCTTCCGTCTTTGTTCATTGAAAATATTTTGGCTCGCTGCTGATTTGTTTCATTGCAGACGTCGCAGGTCGAACCGATCGAAACATATAGCCGGCCGTCCTGACCGAAAAGCAGCGTCCTGGTCGAGTGCAGTCCTCCTCCCGGAAGATCGGCGATCTTTTCAGGGCTCCCGTCGCTGTATGCCGGCAACCTCGAAATCTTTCCTGTTTCGGCATAATACAGCATCGATGGACTTTCCGGATCAAAAACCAATCCGTGCGGACCGTCTAAATTCCTCAATATGTCTCCTTGAACCGCACCCCTTCCGTCTCTCATCTCGACCAGGCTGATCGCGCCGTATCTTGTCCGGCTGACCCACATATTCCCGAAATCATCCAGCGCCATCACTCGGGCTCCGGGCAAATTTTCTGCGAAGGTGTCAAAGATAAAATTTTCCGGAACATCCAAAAAAAGTCCGGTCCTGTCTTCCCCTGCCGTGGAATCGCCCGGCTCTTCCGGATTCAGAACAGCCGGAGCTTCGATCCCGGAATCTTGTCTTCCAAATTCAGAATTTTTCCAAAAAAGATACCCGGAAATAATTGCAGCAGCCGCGATTAAAATTATGATTATCCTTTTCATATGCATTGGCTGTAATACAATGTTTTTTTCGATTTACGACAAACAAAAAAAGGGCTTGCGCCCTTTTAAGCTATTTTTATATTTTCAGATATTTTCTCATCGCTATCACGCTGCTGAAGACCCCCAGGACGACACCGAACAAGACCTGGATGCCGAAGATTTTTAAAAAATTGGAATGATAAAATCCGACCAAGTTCTCCGGCGGAATGACCGTGGAAACATAAGGGGTTAAAAATTTCAAAG
>DQBY01000081.1:0-5824 GCA_003534085.1 Candidatus Moraniibacteriota bacterium
TCCAGTATACTGTAATACTGTAGTAAGATTATGTGGGGTGCTGATCACAATAAATTATTTCAAAATCGCTTTTATTCGACGGACTCCCGCGGAAGAGGCTTCCTCTTTCTTGATCTTGAAGTGCCCAAGTTCGCCGGTCGAAGCGACGTGCGGGCCGCCGCAAAGTTCGATGCTGAAATCTCCGACTTTATAGACTTTGACGATATCGCCGTATTTCGCCGGATCAAAAGAAACCTTTACATTCTTCAGTGCTTCATCTTTTGGCATTTCTGTCATCTCGACCGGAATATTTTCTTGGATTTTTTGATTCACCAGATCCTCGACTTGCTTCAACTGTTCCGGCGTCAATTTTTCAGGATAGTTGAAATCAAACCGCAATCTTTCCGCGTTGATATTGCTTCCTTTCTGATATGTTTCCGCGCCAAGAACTTCGCGAAGCGCAGCCAGAAGAAGATGCGTTGCCGTGTGATATTTTACCGTAATTTCACCGGCATCCGCCAAACCGCCTTTGAACATCCCGGCTGAAGCCGTGCGGGAAAGTTCCTGATGTTTTTTTAGCTCATTGTCAAAATCTTCGGAAATTTTAATTTTTTCTTCACGAGTCAATTTATAATCAATTCCATCAACAAATTCTCTAGTTAATTCAATCGGAAATCCATATGTTTGAAAAAGATCAAAAGCCTCTTTGCCTGAAATTCTCCCATTTTTTGATATTTTTTCAAGCTCCGCTAGTCCCTTATCAAGAGTTTTTCTAAATTTATTTTCCTCTTTTTCTAGTTCTGCTAAAATGTTATTTTTATCTTTCTCTAATTCCGGATAAAAACCCTTATACATTTCAACAACGACTTCGGCAATTTTTCCAGTAAAATTCTCTTTTACTCCGAGCATATGGCAATAGCGGATTGCGCGCCTGACTAAGCGCCTCACAAAATACCCCTGCTCAGTATTAGATGGAGTCACTCCGTCACCGATCANNAAGACACTGGCTTTCAAATGATCAGCTATGACCCGGAAGGATCTTCTTGTCTCCTCACTCTCATCATATTTTCTTCCGGAAACTTCTTCTATCTTTTTTAAAATATCTGAAAATAGATCAGTCAAGAATATATCCGGATTGCCATTCATGGCCGCCAAGATCCTTTCGAATCCCCCGCCAAAATCAACATTTTTTTGTTTCAAAAATTCAAAACCATTTTCAGTTTTGACATATTGCATAAAAACATTATTGCCGATTTCCAAAAAGCGCCCGCAATCACAATTTACATGGCACGGCTGATCTTTGAATTCAGATTTCTCATGCAATTGAAGTTCTGCTCCAAAATCCCAAAACATCTCACTATCCGGTCCTCCTGGTTCTCCCAAAGGCATATTCTTCGGCACGCCGGAACGGGACCACCAATTTTTTTCAACAGCATAATAAAAAATTCTTCCGCCTTGCATCCCATTTTTTTCCGCAAAATCAACTGCTTTGGCGTTTATACCTACGCCTTTGAATAATTCTTGCCAGATAGCCACAGATTCATCGTCTCGGGGAATTTTCAACTCCTCATCTCCCCTAAAAACCGTAATGTAAAGATTTTTTGGATCAAGACCGATTTCTTTGGTCAGAAATTCAAACATCCACGGAATCTGCTCTTTCTTAAAATAATCACCCAAAGACCAATTGCCAAGCATCTCAAAANNNNTCAATGTCATCCGAGCGGAAGCTCTTTTGAGAGTCTGTAATCCTTGAACCCAAAGGATGTTTTTCCCCCATCAGATATGGAATCATCGGCTGCATGCCGGAACTCGTAAAAAGCGTAGTTGGGTCATTTTCCGGCACCAAAGAAGCCGAAGGGATGATGGCGTGTCCTTTCGACTCGAAGAATTTCAAATATTTTTCGCGTAATTCGCCGGCGGTCATTTTTTTATATCAAGACGATCGTATTTATTTCTTAAAACTTATTGTATCTGAGCTCCTTCTCAATTTCCTCCTTTATGTCTTTTTTTATGCCGCTAATATCAACTTCATTGTGAAGTTCTGAAAAATGCTTGAGCGCTCTGAAAAAATTTTCCAATGCCCTTTCCATCTCCCTGGCTTTGCTTTTTTGGAAATCAGGCATGCTCTTCCCTTCGTTTTTTTCTTTATATTGTTTCTCGACTTCGTCGGCAATGTGGATCATATTTTTTATTATTAAATATTATTTATAAAATCGCATTGAGCTTCTTTTTCAAATTTTTCATATTCGCATCCATCTGGATCAACTCATAGTCGACTTTCCCGAGCCTTGTCTGCTTCTCCTTCAGGCTGATTTTTATATGCGCGTCGTCTTTTTTCAGCGAACGTATTTCCGAATCCAATGCGATTTTTTCGCTCGTCAATTTCCTCAAATCAGATTCAAGCATGATCATATCCCGCTGGATCGTATTTTTTTGCCTGGATTTGTCCTGATCCGCCGCCTGATCGTCAGCTTGGCTATTACTGTTGTGTGAAAAATTTTGCATACGAAATGTAAGTTATAAATTAGGTTGATTTGAAATTTTCATATGATTCTTCCTCCGCCCAAAAGTTCCCCTTTTTTCGAATAAAACACCGCTGACTGACCCGGAGAAATCGCCCGCTGCGGTTCATCGAAGATCACCACGTATGCATCTCGCGTAGGGATCGGATCCCTACCCCGTAGGGATCCGATCCCTACGGCAGCTGTCAATTGCTTATTGTTTATTATTGGCTTAATTATAGCAGAAACTGCCGGATTGCGGTATCTGTTCTTCACAAATAGTTTAGCCGGAAATTTTGGTTTTTCCCCGATCCAATTCACTTTTTCAACTTCCATTTCTTTCCGCACGAGATTGGGATCTTTTTCGTCATTAGTCACGATCAGGACATTTTTATCCAGATCCTTATTCACCACATAATACGGTCCGTCTCCACCGATATTGATTCCTCTTCTCTGACCGATGGTATATAGAGGCAAGCCCTCGTGTTCGCCGACTGCTTTCCCTGAAGTGTTTGCGATTTTTCCTTTCTTTAGCTTCAAATTCCGACGCAAGAAATTTTCCGGATATTTTTCCGGAGTAAAACAAAGCCCCTGAGAATCATCTTTGTCAAAAACCGGCAATTTCATCTTTTTGGCCAGCGCACGGATTTCCGATTTTTTATATCCGCCCACCGGAAACAAAATTTTAGCCAGTTGTTTTTGATTGAAATTATACAGAAAATATGATTGATCTTTTTCCTGGTCTTTGCCTTGATAAAGCTTGTGAATATATTTTTTGGATTTTGGATTTTGAGCTTTATTTGGAATTTGGGATTTGGAANNATTTGAAATTTGGGATTTGGAATTTGGAATTTCCCGCCGTAGGCGGGCATAGTGCCCAGAAGCGACATAATCTCCTTCCATCTCCAACATTTTTTTGAACAGCACATTAAATTTGATGTGTTCGTTGCAAGCGACGCATGGGTTCGGAGTCCGGCCGGCGGCATATTCTGAAAGGAAATAATCCACCACTTCTTTTTTGAATTCTTTTTCCGCGTTGGCGGTATAAAGCGGGATGTCCAAAATTTGGCATACCTTCCGAGCATCTTCCAGAGACTCAAGCGAGCAGCACTTATTTTCAACCAGACTGTTCTGGGCCGGCTCTTTCCAAAAATGCATAAAAACGCCAACGACATCATATCCTTGTTTTTTTAGTAAAGCTGCCGCAACAGAAGAATCCACCCCGCTGGACATGCCTACTATTACCCGTTTTTTCTTTTTATCCATATTATAAAGAATATTACAAAATAAACATAAAAACAACCTCAGGTTGTTTTTATGTTTTAGCGCTTATTCCTTGCTTTTGTCTATCAGATCCCGCACGCCGTTCAGATCCACGTTCGGTTTTTGCCGGTTCGGCTTGAATTTTTTCGGAGCGATGTGGGACATCTGAGAAAGGCTCATCGGTTTGTCCTGAGGGGCATACGATTTATGTTCGACTTTATTTTCAACTGTTTTTGGAAAAACTTTTTTTAAGACTATCCGCGGACCGTTATCCGGTTGCGCATTGCTCGCCTGCTGTTCCCGAGTTCTGGCCATCGCTCTCTGATATTCCTTCAGACATTCCTTGCAAAATGCCGGGCGGTTCGGATCCGGCCTGAAAGGAACATAAATTTTTTGCTGGCAGGTGTCGCAAATAGTTTCATAAAGTTCTTTCGGCTGATCTTTTTCCGCCCGTTCCGCAGATCCGTCATCCGCACTTTCTGATTTTTTCACCGGTTCAAACGACGCTTTTTCTTTAGGTTCTCGGACCGGGAGATCCTGTTCAAAGACAGCGGAACTGCCGGGATTCGGGATTCTCGGCCTGGGTTGGACTTTTATGAGCGGCGGCGCAAAATTATTGCCGCTATTGTTATTAGCTCGATTATTTCCGTTATCGATAGCGCCGCCATTATTCTGCCCGGGTTCAGCTTTATGTATGATCACGTTATCTTCATCCATCACCATTCCGCTCCAACGGGCAATCCTGTCTTCGACCTCCGTCTTGCTTTTCCCATACCTTTCGCGTGAAATCCTGATCGCCTTTTCTTCATTCTCTTGCGTGTCCGAAAGATCCAAAGGCGGAAGCGATGCGGCCGAAAAAGCGTCAGCGGCCACGCCGTCGATCATAAGCTTCAGATAGATGTTATATTTTGAAAGATTCACTATGTCATTCATCATGAATACGGGCTCGAACTCTTTTTCCAAGTGTTCAGCGTCTTCCGCTCCCACCCTGAAAGAAACCATCGTTCCGACGTTTCCAAAAACAGCATCGCGCACGGTCGAATTTCCGTCAAAGATCAGCTGATTTATATATTGATGCGCCAGGATCAAGTTCAATTTATATTTCCTGGCTTCGGACAATATGTTCGCGAAAGATTCCGTAGCGAAGTTTTGGAATTCATCCACATACAGATAAAAGTCTCTTCTGTCTTCTTCCGGAATTTCCACCCGACCCATGGCGCCCAGCTGGATTTTTGTGATTAGCATTCCTCCCAAAAGCCTCATCGAATCTTCCCCGATCCTTCCTTTGGAAAGGTTGACGATCAAAATTTTCTGGTTATCCATGATGTCGCGCATGTCGATCGTAGACTTCGGCTGTCCGACGATGTGCCGGATGACGGAAGATGACAAAAACTGCCCCACCTTGTTCTGGATGGCCGCCACGGCTTCTTTCCTGAATTTATCTTCCCATTTGTCGAATTCATTTATCCAAAAAGATTTCACCACCGGATCTTTGATCTTCGGATACACCCGCTTTCGATAATCCTTGTCGGACATCATGCGGTTCACTCCAAGCATAGTAGAGCCCGGGTAATCTAAAAGCGCCAGAATCGTATTGTTCAGGATGTACTCCATCCTCGGACTCCACACGTCCGGCCAGATCTTTTTGAAAACGCCCATCATTCCGGAAGCCACCAGATTTTTTTTGTCTTCTGAAACCGCTTCCAAAATATTGAACGCGATCGGAAATTCCGCATCGGCCGGATTGAAATAGATCACATCATTGACGCGGTTGGACGGAATGGCTTTGAGCATTTTTTCGGCAAATTCTCCGTGCGGATCGACAACGCAAACACCCTCGCCGTTCCTGATGTCCTGGACGGCCATATTCTCCAAAAGATTGGTTTTTCCCATACCAGTCTTTCCGATGACATACATATGACGCCTTCGGTCATCCCGCTTTATCCCGAAAACCCTCTCTTGGTTCCTGAAGTTTGTTTTTGCGAAAAAATTGATTTCAGCCATAATTCAATAATGACATGACTTACGCGATTGGCTATGACAAGGCGCTTTTACGCAGGCGCGATTAGAAAACTATCCAA
>DQBY01000081.1:5841-6071 GCA_003534085.1 Candidatus Moraniibacteriota bacterium
GCAGAGGCAAGCGCGTAAGTCCTAAATGATTTTAATCGGGTTCTTTTATCCGATCGGCAAATTAGCCGGGGCCGAACCTCGCCTGGCCTGAATCTGAGTCAGAGCGGGAGCTTTGACCTGCATATCAGGAAAATGAAAAACACTGGCCAATTCTTTCGATGACATAAAAAAAGTTTTTCCTTCATTGTCCCGGTCAATATACCGCCGATATATCTTTCTTTGCCTGGCCG
>DQBY01000015.1:0-10944 GCA_003534085.1 Candidatus Moraniibacteriota bacterium
TCATTAAAAAGTTACATTTTTCTGGCTGGTATTGCGCATGGATCCAATGAAGAGCTTGCCAAAGATTATCAGGACTTTTTGAGACAAAGAAATTTGCCGATTTGGGACAAAGATCATCCAAAAGTTAGGGAGTTTCGGACGTTTAGGGTTGCGTGGACTTCCCGAACCACCCTAAACACCCCAACTCTTCCAGCCAATCCAACCGAAGCCGCAAACATGCTTTTAACCTTTTGCAATCTGGAAGGATTTTTATTGAAAAAACAAATCAATGCGCTCAAAGAAAAACACATGCGTGAAGGCGGATTGACTGAAAATCTTTATAAAAGGCGGAGAGATTATAGAGGATATTGATTTGAAAAATAAAAAAGGCAAGACTGGTAAGCTCTAACATCTCGTTTTAATGATGCGGCTATATTAACAATATTGTTAATAATCATGTATTATCAAAAATGAATTCCAAGTTTTTTTTCGCAAAAATATTATCCAAGCAATTTCGGGGATACTATAAGGAAGACAATTATCTGATTGCCGAACCCGAAAAAGCTTTTTTGGATCTGGCCTATTTGTCTTTGAATGGCTATGCTAAATTTGATCCGGAAGAAATGAACCTGGAATTTCTGGATAAAAATAAAATCAGGATGTATCTCAAAAAATTTGATTCTCCAAGGCTGGCTGTGTTAATAAAAAAAGTTGGCAAGCTTAATTCGCGATAAAGTCTTAGTTCGGCTGGACATCCGGTGTCTTTAATTAGCCTTAGGGTTGGACACCGTATGTCTTTCGTGAGCCAAGCCTTGCCGGTCAAAGACATTTGATGTCCGACGCGAAAAAACAGCCAAAGACATCAAATGTCCTAATTCATAAAATAAAAAAGGCAAGGACTGTTAAGTTCTGCCTTTTATTGGTATTATGAATTTAAATTGCAAATCATATGGATTTAATAAAAATAAAAGAAATATTAGATCGGGCAAGTATCCACTATTCAGAAAATTTGGTAATTATCAAAAAACAGGATAATCCGGAAGTTTATAAGATTGAATCAGGAAAAAATAATTTGGTTTTTAAAATATTTTCTGATAGATCGCAGAGTCTTGCTGCCGAGAAATTCTATGATTTTGCAGGAAAGAATGGCATTTCTGTTTCAAAATTAATTTTAATGAAAGAGACTTGGATTTTAATTGCCTGGCTAGACGGAGAGTTGGTAAAGAATTTGGATAAAAGTCATCAATATGAATCAGGTATTAAAGTTGGAGAGGAATTGCATAAAATGCATAAAATTTTAATGAGTGGTTTTGGTTGGCCAATAGATGCAAAAAATTTCATTTCTAAATATTCGGATTTTAATTTTAATTTTTTTATAAATAAGATAAATGATTTTATTAGAGATGGGTGCGATCCATACTTAAGAGATGAGATGAATAAAATATTTGGAAACGAAAGTTTGCGAGAAATTTTAAGTTTTAAAGGTCCAGTTCTTTTGCATGGAGATCTTGCTTCTACTAATATAATTGTGGATAAGAAGGGCAAATGTTGGTTTTTTGATCCGGGAGAAATCATATCTGGTGATCCGATGATGGATCTGGGTTATTCGCAGACTTCTCAAAACAGTTTTGAATTTAGAAAAGGTGTTTGGGAAGGATACGTTTCAGAAAAAAAACTTTCTTCCGAGGAAGAAATACGTTTTAAAAAATGGAAACTTTTACTGCAATGTTACATTGCTTATCGAGCCATGTTTTTAAATGGGAAAAGAGCAGCAGAGCACGTTTCCTTTGCTGAAGAATTAATAAAAAATTTCTAAATCAAACAAAAAAAGCAGAACTGTTAAGTTCTGCCTTTTTTATCGCGGGCTATTTAGTTGCTGAGTATGGTATTGGAAAGACCCCTTTTGCTTTTGCTATGAAGGGTTTATCTTGCACGCTTAATTTTGCATAAATCTCATATTTTTCCAGAGCAATAAGAGCATTCGTATCTAACTCCGGATTAAATTTATTTATAATTTTTGCCGTCGGCCTGTCTAAATTGAAACAAACCAGATTGCCAGTATTTTTGAGGATACTTTCCAAAATATCCGTGCGGTAATTTATTCCTGTTTGATCCATGAATATGTAATAATTTTCTTTTGCATCTATTATTTTTTGAAATACCTCATCATTTAGAAAATTATGTGCCTCATCTATGATTATGGAGCGCTTTTCATTTCTGAGAGATTCTAAATATTTTATTAAAATATAAATACCTAAATCACGAGCGCCGTCTTGGCCTATCATACGATAATCCAGCTTGCAAAGAAGAAACTTCTCGCTTTCTTTTTGTAATTTATCCAGATCTACATCCTTTTCAAATTTTTGAATATTCTCATCCAAATTTTTTCCTGTTGCTTCAAAAACAATAATTGAATCTTTTGGCGATAATTTATTCTCCAACTCCACAACAAGATCGCCATACGGATCTATGAATATTCCCCCTCTCCCTGCGAAAATATCTGAAAGCAAAATTATCTCCAAGGCGACTGATTTTCCATATCCAGGACGTCCGAATAAATTGGTAATTCCTTTTCTTTCTTCAATTGAGAGGCTCATTACTTCACCGGTTTCCATTACTCCAATTGGAGCATCTCCTTTTTGAATAGCTTCTTCAATGCTTTTTGAAGTTGACATCTTTTTTAAAATTAATTAATTATTATAAATAATATCATATGATTTCTCTTTCAAAAACTACTTTTGCAAATATTCTTTGAAAGAGGGACAAGAAAGTTAGATTCCAACTTTCTTGCCAGTGGCGTTCTCGCTATGAAGCGAGTATTTTTTGGATCTCATATGGGAGATCCATGCTTTTGTCTCCGATGCAGTCGCAGCCAGCTTCCAGTAGAAGCTTCTGGTTTTCTTCTCTGCTGGAATTTGCCATAATTGGCCCGGCAAATTCTTTCCTTATCTCTGCTGTCAGTTCCAGCGTTTCTGCTCCCATGTCTGGCGTCAGGCATGCATCCATGACTATCAGGCTTATGTCATGAAGTTCTTCCGCGGTTTTTGCTCTGGCTTCTTCCAGGGTGAAGGCTTGGATGACTTCCATTCCCATGTCCTCCAAGTCATACTTCCATGATGCCTGCAATACCTTCGAATCTTCTATTATAAGAACTTTTTTCATCGCTTTTCTCCTTGTAAGGAACTGTTTATTTTTGAGAGTAAAACTCCCATTCAGAAAATATTTTTCAAACATTCTCTGAATGGGAGGCAAGAAAGTTGGATTCAACTTTATTGCCTTTTAGGATCATCTCTGATCCTTACTCTTGGGACCATCTCTAGTCAAAATCATAATCATCATCTCCCTATTCTTCCGTAGTGTTTTCTAAATGCTACCGCTACATGAGCTCCCCAACCCGGAGAGTTGCGCAAGCATTCATTGCAAAGCCATCCGCCTGTTGTTTCGCTGCCCAATTTCGCCAGGCAGCTGTCGCTTTCAACAACCTTTCCTTTTGAAGGGTCGTCTTTGGCGAGGTAAAGTGGCATATGGCATGTTCCACATCTAATCACTTCCTTCTTTTTGTTTTCTTCCATTTTCAATCTCCTTCTCTTTCTGCCATTTCCGGTCAGGTTTTTATTGTTAGGATATTTAAAGAACTGCTCCTGCAAAACCATAACTGCTTATGATTTTGATAAGAGGGGCAAGAAGTTAGATTCAACTTTCTTGCCCGAGTTTTTTTAGTCACCTCACTTTTTCTTTTAATTTATTTTTGGCCAGCAGCAGTATTGCCTTTTTGGAAACTAAACCTGCAATATCAAGATAATCTTGATCCTTTAAGGCTTCGCCCTCATCAAAAGAGAAAATATACGACCCCATTGAATTACTTCTCTTGTAGCTTTCCTGTTTTGCATAAATATCAGCATCAACTAATATTTCCGCAATCAGCATTTTAAAATAGATAGCCGAGTCGCCGAAAAGAGTCTCAATGATTGTTGCTTCTTTTTTCATTTCATCGCTACCCTTATGATAGGAGCCTCCTCTGTGCTTTTTAATTCCTTCTTCGCTATAGTTGGGGCTTTTGAGCGCATATTTGGTCAAATTTGCCACAATCTTGTTGGCTATCTGATTTTTTCTAACATTTATACGCACTTGAGATAATCTCAGCTCGTCAACAGACATCATTTTCTCAGCCAATTCTTTTTCTTTAAGATAAGTTTCAATATTTTTCATTTTAATCTCCTTGTGCAGTTATTTTCTTTTATCCGCCAAGGGCGGGGTATTTTGAGGTGACTTTTAAAGGTACTGCGTTAAGACTTTTTTGCTTTGTCATCTTAACAGCCCAGTATACCAAAAAATAGAACAATTGTCAATTATAATGCCCTAATAAATAGCTATATTTTGGCTAATTAAGGCGTAATACAAGATTTGTTGTCAGGATTATTGACAATTGAGAGAGTTTTGTGTATACTTAAAACATAAGTCGATTTAGTAAAAAGTTTTAAGTATAGTTAAAAGATTTACAAAGAAGGCACATTAAAGACATTCGGTGTCCCTGCCTACCGGCAGGCAGGCAACGCGAAAAGCAGATTAAAAACACCGGATGTCCAAACAGCCCATAAATACATAAGTCGACTTTACGATTTACGGATTAAGAAGAGCTGCCTAAAGCTTGGCTTTAACTGAGGATCCCAGGCTACTCACTAAAGCTCAACTTTTCTGCAACCAAAAAGGATCCTCTCTAAAGTTGAGCTTTTTCGCCGGGCGGGCTTCGAAAAGCCGAGCTTTAGGGCGGGTGTAAGCAATATATGGAACTAAAAAAATCACTCGAATATCTCGGTCTTAACGAAAAACAAGCCAAAGTATATTTGGCGCTTTTGCAAATGGGGTCGGGGTCTGTTCCCTCGATTTCAATCAAGGCCGGAACAAAAAGGCCTACTACCTATCTTCTCTTGGAAGAATTGCGCATGAAAGGATTGGCAACACTTTTGCCAAAAAAGAAAAAAGCAATTTATACTGCCGAGTCGCCGCAGAAACTTTTGCAAGAGCAAAGAGAAAGAGAGGAAATAATCAAAAATTCTTTGCCGGAACTTTTGGCGATTTATAATTCCCAGAAAGAAAAACCGAAGGTCACGTATTATCAAGGCGAAGAGAGTATTATAAAACTCTATGAAGAAATACACAAAGAGAAAACTATCTTATTTTACGGTTCAATCGGATCGATCAGTCCGGCTGTATTTGAAAGAATCGGAGTTTATATTAATAAAATAAAAAAAGAAAATCTTGATGTGCGCGAAATTTTGCAAGCAGATGAAAAATCGATCCAATTTGCAAGAGATAATTCCTCAGAAAATCATAAAATAAAAATTGCTCCAGTTGATTATTTGTTTCCTACGGATAATATGATATTTGGAAATAAAGTAGCTATAATCACGTATAAAGATAGCCCGATGGCCGTTGTGATTGAAAGTAGCGACGTTGTTGCGACGCACAAATCAATGTTTGAAATTATTTGGAATAGTATTGCGGAATAAGGTTCTAAGAGCCCAAGTGGGCTCTCAGAGCCTATAAAATTGCTTGCAAACAAAAAAGCCTCGCGATGTTCCGCGGGGCTTTTATTTTTTATCATCAATGTCCTCCTCCTTTTGTTTACTATTGTGTTTGTGAAACGCATATCCTGCGCCAGCTGCGGCGGCAATCAATCCGGCTAAAAGACCGAGCTTCCAGGATTTTGATCCCAGCGCTTTTTTATTTGCAATGTGCGCTTCTTCTATTGCGACAGTTGCCTTTTTCTCATCGCCCTTTTTCCAACTCAGATGTTTTTTAATCGCATCACCGATTTTATTCAGTGATGTTGTGTCCAACACAAAAGAACGGTTGCTTGCTGATTCTTGCATCCTCTGCTCGACTTCGATGCGCAAAAAATCTGCCAAGATGCCACGCAAAAATGCATTGCTGCTTTCCCCGGCCTTATCCAATAACTTTTTTATGGATGCGTATAATGTAAGGCGTTCCCCGGGCTTTCTCGGTTCAGCTGCACATAGGACGCAATAATTGCGCATCATTTTGTGGAGTAATGACATCTCGTGTGTGATTAGATCTGAATTGAAGCTTTTTTTCTGAAAATCTTTTTGTGAAATCAAAGAACTTACCTCCTTTGCTTAAATTTTGGTGCTTATAGAAGTATATACTTAGCTGCAAAGAATGCAATACTTATATAAACACAAAATCTATTATTTGTCAATAGAACCGTTTGCTACTCTTGCCAGCAGTCCGGCTACTAACCATAACAGTATCTGTCCCTGCTGGATATCCCAAAGGTAATGATCAAACATCATGATAAATAGAAGGCCCAATAAGATTCCTTGAAAAACCCTGGTTACTTCTGATTGTTTCACGCCCGCCTGGGACGAAATTGTGTCAGGGTTTCCTTTAATAAAAGCATTATTTATATCGGGTGTTTCACGTGGAACATTTTTCTGTCGCATTTCGGATAGGTGGAACAATTTCCATAAAAACCATAAAAATACAAACAAACCAATTATACCAAGCTCACTCCAGATCAATAAAAACACGTTATGCACAGGTTGGTACTGCCACGGCAGTAGGATAACTTGTGAATAAGACTGCATTGAAGGTACGAATTGTCCCATACCTACGCCCAAAATTGGATTATCCATAATTGTTCCACGTGAAACATTCAAATAGATCAGGCGTTCGCGTAATGAACTAAGGAATAAGGAATCAAAATCGGGTTTCAGATTAATAATCAGGGCAACTATGATAGCGAAAACAAGCAACACCCTTCGGTTTATTGTTCCACGGCTGAATGGGGTTACCAAGCTCAATTGTTCCACGTCAGGGTCAGCCTTGGACTCGGGAACTTTTTTTGCAGAGTTGTTCCACGAATTTTTTATCAATTGTTCCACGTGGAACAAACCCGCTTTTATGGAAAACTTCTTAAAAAAGAAAACTACTTTATTGGAAATTGCCTGTGGAACACTCTCGATGAATTGTTCCGGTTGTGAAACATCCATCTGTTTGGCTGATTTGAATGTTCCACGTGAAACAATATAGATCATTGCGATGAGCAGCCCGAGCATCGCAGACTTGGAAAAAGTCAAAAATAAGGCTATATACTGCGGAATCAAAAACCTCGAGGTTTTTGAGATGCGGAATGTTCCACGTGGAACATTCAGGGTTGATCTGATTTGTTTCACAAGATTTATATAAATGCAACGCGTTTTGTTCCACGGCGCAAAAAGGTGTTTTTTTGATGACAACTGACCGAGCGTTGTACATTGGGAAAAATGTTCCACGTGGAACAAGTTAGAAAAAAGAGATTTCCTTTTTTGAAATTTGTTCCACAGATTTTTTAAAAATTGTTTCACACAAGCAGGATTGTTCCACGTGGAACATTTTACAGAAATATTGTGAAACATTTTTGAACCCGGTTGTTCCACGTGGAACAATTTCTCGCCTGTGGAACAAAAAAGAAAATTACTTTTTTTAGCGGTTGCGTGGAACAATTTTGGATATGCCCAGGTTAAAATTATTGAAAATAGCAAAAACCCGCCCAGGACGTTCGGATGCGGGAATAGTCCATATGCCCTGATCCATTTATCCCCATTTAGAGCCAATTTTGCCACTCCTGGCAGGTCTTGGGATAGCGCGCTCTCCCAGAGCCAGCTTAGGCCTAGGGATTTTTGGATTGAAAATTGCAAAATCGCAATCAGGGAGTGCGCGACTCCTAAAAAAACGGTTATCTTAGCCAAATTTCGGAAGAATGTTCCACGTGGAACATGAGTTATGTAAAAATACAGAAAAATGAGTTCCAGCAGCTTCACTATTTTAAAAACCTCGAGGTTTTTGAGCGTGGCTCCGTTAAGCGAAGAAATGACTAAAAAGGCTATTCCGAGGAGTGTTCCATATGAAACAATTGTTCCACGTGAAACAATTTTTCGAAAGGAAAAAATATTATGTATTGTCCGTGGAACAGGGGCAGTCTTATTTGACAATAAGTATAATTTATTGTATAATAAAAACAAAAGCCAACTACTGATGGTTAAAAAAAGAAAAATATCGCTTAAATAAAGGTATATGCTTGTATATTCATTGAAATTGCCCTGGATCGGGTAAAAAAACAGAACTTTGCGTATTGAGAGTGGGAAGGTGATCAGGAACGCATAAAAAAACCAAATATCCGGCCGGCTCTTGAAATTATTCCAATGTTTCACGATCTGTTGCATATGCTTAATTATTGCACCTAAGCGCGTTTATTGCCAGCAATCCGCATGATTCTGACACTAGGAGCAGTTTTTAAGTCTTTCAAAGAATCGGAAGCCATTAGAAATTTTTAAGAATAAGACGCATTACTGATTGTATAGCAAGTATCCGGAAAGGCGCTGTTCTTTGACAAATTTGCAAAATAGGAGAGGTGAAAAATGAAAGCAATTAGAGTGTTGGTTATTCTAATAGTCTTGTGGCTCTGCCTGGGTATTTTTATTGAAGCTCCCAATGCCAATCAATCCGGAAATTCGGAGCGAGAGACGCATCATCTTGGCGTTAACGGAGGCAAAGACGTTCAAAAATGGAAAACAGGAGGCGGAAAAGAAGAATCCATCGAAGAATCTCTTCGAAAACTCAGTGAGGTGACAGAAGAATTAAAAAAATTCAATGAATCATTTTCAGCCGATGCGGGGCATGTCCAGCCGGAAATTGTCGAGAATGGAAAAAAACCAACAAGAGAAAAGTCTGAAAAAAATAATTTGGATCCGGAAACAAATTATCAAAAAGGAGACAGTCTTGTAAAGGCAGCATCTTCATTTTCTCCGAACAAGGACACATTGCTGACTGTTGCGGTGCTAGGGCTTCTGTGTTTGAGCACTATCGTGATGGCAATTATTCGCCCCAAGCTGGAGCCGTATTATATCGAAGGCGTAAACCGGATCGGTTTTAAGCTGGATCAAATTGCAAGATCGGCAGCAGCAGTATTTCAAGAAAAAAAAGAGGTTTTGTTAGCGGGAGATGAAAAGCCGACCGAACATGTCGAGAGGCGGATCGAAAAGGAAAAATCAGAAAAAAAATTGAAGTGTTTACAGGATGAGCCCATTCTTTTTTTCCCTTGGCCCGAGGACATGCAGCTAGAAGAATCGAAAAGGTTTTTGAGAAAGAACAGGGTGATCGGAAAAATGAAGAAATTAGCTTTTTATGTAGTGATAATTCCTATGTTATCCGTTTTATTGACCATGCTTGTCTTGTCTGTCGGAGAGTCCATGAAGTCAAAAAAAGGCTTTGGGAAATCAATCAATAGGAGCGCGTCTAAATAGCCGCGCTTCCTTTTTTTGTTTTGAAAAAAATTGGTTTGACTAACTTATTTTATTTTAATATGATAAAATTTAGTTAAAGCTTGGGCCATTAGCTCATTTGGTAGAGCGCTTCCATGGCATGCCTGCCCGCCGGAATGGGCTGTTAGCTTAGTTGGTAAAGCGTCTCCATGGCATGGAGAAGACCACCGGTTCGAGTCCGGTACAGTCCACATAATGAAGGAGGGGATGAGGCTGGAGTTCGATTCTCCATAGGTCCACCAAAAATTATATGAGCGAGAAAATTATTTTTATTCCCGGATGGATGAAGTCAGTTGCATTTTACGGAAATTATGCCGGGCCTGACATCTGGCAGTCGCGGGAAAAAAAGCAAGATGTTTCAGTCGCAAGCTGCATAATCGCCCACAGCGCCGGATGCAATTATCTTTTGGCGCAAGATGAATTTGCGCGCGCGGGAAAAATTATTTTGATAAACCCTCTTTTGCCTAAAAGAAATTCCTTCGTGTGGATGTGCAGGTGGCTGAGATATGCGCTCTCAGGCGCGATGACATATGATAGGATGAATCCGCTTTGGAATTTTCCGTACGCGTTTTATAAATTCTTCAAAGTGAATGATGTCGATCCTTTAGAGATGATTGAAAAAATCGGAAAAGATAAAATAACAGTTGTGCGCGGAATTCAGGATCATTTTTTTTGTGATAATTATTCAGTAAAGATGCTGCAAGAAAAAAATATCAATTTAGTGGAAGTTGAGAATCTCGGGCATGAGTGGGATGAAAAATATGATGATTTGGTGAAGAAAATTATTGAAAAGAAATAGCGTTTTCGTTCCTTTGACTTACATAGCTCTTTCTTATAGTATCTGTATATGAGAGGAAAGCCCATAACAAATAAAGAGATAGGAATAATTGGACAGCTTAGGAAAACCGGCCATAGTTTGCCTGAAATTTGCAAAATTGTAGGCCGTAGGAATTCAACGGTCCATAGATACGCTAAAGAAATTGTTGTATTGCCGAAGTATGTTGATATTTTGAGAGAGAAGCAAGGGGGGAGCAAAAAAAGAGCAGAAAAGTGTTGGGGGGAAGCGAAGATCAAAGCAAAAAATTTATTAAAAAATATTACCGAAAGAGATAAGCTTTTGATTTTGGCTGCCCTGTATTGGGGAGAAGGAACAAAAAAGGAGCTTAATATCATAAATAGCGACCCGATCCTTGTTAAAGTTTTTATTTCCTGTCTGAAAGAAATCGGCGTTAAAGAGAAAGATTTTCGAATTTCTTTGAGAGTTTATAGTGATATCAATATAAAAAGTGCAAAAAAATATTGGGCGAAAGTTTGTAACGTTGATATGGAGCAAATTCTGAATGTTAATATTTTAAGCGGGAAAAAAATCGGAAAATTGCCATATGGGATGTGCCGGATCAGGGTGTCTCAAAGCGGAAAATCTTTCAAGTTAATAATGAGCCTGATCGAGTTTATTAAAATGGAAACGATAAATTAGTGATTGTCCTCGTAGTTCAATGGATAGAACAGTAGCGTCCTAAGCTATTGATGTAGGTTCGATTCCTGCCGAGGACACCAAAATCAAACTTTCCGAAATTTTTTCCAAGAAAACTTTTGAAAAGAGTTTCCGCTCCGCCTCGCTTTCCGCCCGCAAACTTTGAAG
>DQBY01000015.1:10967-13973 GCA_003534085.1 Candidatus Moraniibacteriota bacterium
AAAAAGGAAAAGAAAATTTTCTGTTTTGGATTTTTGCGAAAGCAAAAAGGCGGAAGCGGAGCAATTAATTTTTATTTTTCTCTTTTTATATCTTTGGCCGCCAGCGTCCCACCCATCCCAACGCTGGCGGCAGGGCGGAATTCCCTGTATTTTGCGGAAGTTGCCTAAATATGGTAAATTATCATTAGGAAGAAACCCTTAAATTAAAAAATGATCATTTATGGATTTTGAAAGCAAACAACTGAAAAGTTCCGTTGAGATAGCAGCGGAAAAAACTGGACTGAAAAATCCAGAAAATTCAGGTAAACTTAGAACTGCAGCCGATATGGCAATGGAGAAAGTCAAACTCATGCAAATGGACGCGGATGTCCAGCAAGGTGACGCTGAAAAAATAGCAGAACTAGCGAACAAGTCTGGGCTGGATTTATCTCATTCTATTGCAGAAAAACAAGAAAAGGCTGCTGAGATAAAGCAGGAAATGGCGCAATTTAAATCCGATACTGTTGCAAAAGAAACAGTCGAAGAAGTTCCTGTTTCCGAAAATCAAGGAACTCAAATGGATCAAGAAGATATGGCTAAAAAATATGGATTCAGAACCAAGGAAGAAAATGAACGAGCCGTTGAACAGACAAACAAAGAATTGAAATCTTATTCTGAGGCGCAAGAAAACGAAAACGGCAAGAAAGAAACGACGGAAGAATCAGATATACAGAAAATAATTTCCACGCAGAATAGGCTAAATGATTTGAGGGCGAATGTTTACAGAGAAAGGATGAGCAAGCAGGATCCGTCTTGGCATGGAACAGTTAAAGAACGAGCGGAGATTGATAAATTGGCAACGGAAGTAGAATCATTGATTGATGAAAAAGCAATAGTCGATAAAGCGAAAAGCGAGATTTCGGAGAGGAATTTTGACTTAGGTCGTGTAACAAATGAAGATTTGCTTTTATTTCACCAGCGTATAGATAAATCAGGTGATGAAATCGAGACTGATTTATTGAAAGATGCTGACATTGCGGATTCAGTAATCGAGGATAGTCGACTAAGATTGTCGAAATTAAGGGAGGATGCGAGAGCCAGTCTTAAAGAAGCAGGAGATGATCCGAATTTAAAAAATACCATTGATGAATTTGATAGGCAAATAGGACAATTAGTTAGAGTATATTGGAAAATGAAAGAGAAACCGAAGAATACTACAGAGGAAAATTCTCGAGAAGTTGAAACTACCCCTGAATCCACTGAAAAGGACAGTAAGGGTGAACTAAAAACAAGGGAACAAATCCAGGCAGAAGCCTTAACTGATTTTAAGAATGAATTAAAGGGAATAAAAAAGAATGAGCAATGGCAGGGCGATTCAATTATGCAAGGCATGGAAGATTTTGTAAATTCGCAAAAAGAGAAGACCCCAGCTTCAGAAACCTTTAAGGATATGTTCTCTTTTATAAAAAATAAGGGCGCTGAGATAAACAAAGGAATAATATCAACTAAGGATGCAATAAATGATTTCAGTAAGAAGAGCAGTGAATGGGCTAAAGAAATTTTTAAAGGCAAGGAAAATACTGAGAAGCGTGAAAAAGAAATAAGCGATCCTCTTATTCAGGAAGCACGAAAAAAACGCAATCAGCTTCTTGAAAGCAGAGGATTGCTTAAAATGTCAGAAGATGACTTTAAAAAATATTTCGTAGCAAGAGAATTTGATATTAGAGATGAGCTAAAGCAGGCGAATGTCGGTGATTGCTATGCGGTTGCCGCTATCCATGCGTTGAGCCGATCACCACAGTTTGAAATGATTTGTCGATCATCCATGAAAAAACTTCCAAATGGTTCATGGGAAGTGCGAATACCGCTTTTGAGTGAAGATTCGCAAACAATCACTATAACTCCTGAAGAATTACGCCCTCAAAAAAATAAACAATTTTTGAAACGCGGTAAGGATGGAGGAATGCCTGATTTAAGAATGAAACTGAGGTCAATGAATGGAAAGGAAGGTTTGCAAGTTCTAGAGGCTGCTTTTATAAAATCTAAATTTGGTAGCGTTGATAGGTTAGCCGCGGAAGGCGGGTGGGGAGAAGATGTTTTGCGGCGGTTAGGTGGAGATAATTTTAAAGAGTCTAGTTTTGATGCCCCACTTAAGTACAATGAAAAAAAGAAAGAATGGACAAATCGAGATGTGGCTCTAGATTCTTTATCTGGAGAGGATATGGAAAAACTTGATGACTATTTGGAAAATTTTGATCCAGAAATACATATTGCGACTGCAAATACAAAGTTTATGGACACCTCGACCCTCAAAGGGTTTATAGCTGAAAATTTGCAATTCTATAAGGGAGAAGGTACGATGAAACTATTCGTTCCAGGACACGCCTATTCTATTTCCAAAGTTGATTCAGAAAACAAAATTATAAGTGTTGTAAATCCTTGGAATACTAACAATTCTATAAAATTAACCTTTGAACAATTTAAAAAGATTTTTGATTCGGTTAGTGGTATAAGAATAGACCATGCTAAAATGTTGAGTAATATGAGAAATGTTACGGAAAAAGCCGCTTAATTTATAATTTAATTACTATGGAATTCAAAGAAATGTATCAAACTAATTCAGAAAAAATACCATCCCCTCACGAACTTGCCAGAAAATTTGAAATGCAAATCAAGGGAACAGTTGCAGAAAAATTTTCCGTTGAACCGGAAAAATTGTCGCTGTTACTATATGATAAGGACGGGGTTTATTTGAGCCAAGAGGAATCGGAAACTCTGTGTTGTTTTGTGGTGGGACAAGAAAATGGATTTCTGTATCTCGTAACTGCCAAAATAGAAAATAAAAGTAAGGAACTCAATAATTTTAAAGCGGATATCGTGTCCTAGTTGGACAATGCTTTCTCTTGCCAAATTCCCAAAAGAGAGTTATATTGATTTAAGCGTGCGCGAATGGGTGGAGTGGGTCAAGCACGCTTTTCCTTATAATAATATATATCAAGCCGTAGCTCCGCTTCCGCCTTTTTGCTT
>DQBY01000015.1:14060-15430 GCA_003534085.1 Candidatus Moraniibacteriota bacterium
CTTCAAAGTTTGCGGGCGGAAAGCGGGGCGGAGCGGAAACTCTTTTCAAAAGTTTTCTTGGAAAAAAGTTCGAGCCTCGTCGTAAATTCCCACACATTGTAGTACTGATATGCTTAAAAAAATACCAGTTCAAGTTATTGAGGTTCTGGAAGAACTTGAGAAATCTGGATTTGAGGCTTATGTCGTGGGCGGATGCGTGCGGGATTTGATTATGGATCGGATTCCGAAGGACTGGGATGTCGCGACCAATTCAAAGCCGGACGAAGTGCAAAGGATATTTTCCTCCTTCGCCGGAGCTACGGAGGACAAGCCGGCCACTTTTTATGAAAATGATTTTGGGACAGTCGGGCTCAAAGTTCCAAAATTTATGCCAAATGGTCCGGAGCGCGAATACGACGTGATAGAAATTACCACTTATCGCATCGAATCGAAATATTCCGACAAGAGAAGACCGGACGCTGTTCGGTTTGCAAAAACATTGGAGGAAGATTTGTCGAGAAGAGATTTTACCATGAATGCGGTGGCGTTGAAAATTGCGCAACCTCAGAGCTCGGCTTTTCGATATGAGCATCAAAAGACATTCGGTGTCCAGCTCACAAAACAATCAAAGACACCAAATGTCCCTAGCGACAATTCCTCAAAATCAAGCTTTTCCGGCTTAGAAATTATCGATCCATATGACGGACAAAAAGATATAAAAAATAAGATTATTCGGACTGTGGGAAATGCCGATGAGAGGTTTGATGAGGATGCTCTTCGCATGATGAGGGCGATCCGTTTCCATGCGGAATTGGGGTTCGAGATAGAAAAGAATACTTTCGAAGCTATCCAAAAGAATTCCAAGCACATGGCACATATTGCCATGGAGAGAATAAAAGACGAATTGGTAAAAATTATATTATCAGAAAATGCGTCTGAGGGAATCGATATGCTGCATAAAACCGGAATTTTGGAATATGTCATTCCGGAATTGGAAAAAGGAGTGGGAGTTAAACAGAACCGCCATCATATATATACGATCTACCAGCACAGCATCTTGGCTTTGAAATATTGTCCTTCCAAAAAGTTGGAAGTGCGATTGGCTTCGCTTCTTCATGATATTGCCAAGCCGCAGACAAAAAGAGGAGAAGGAGAATTTTCAACTTTTTATAATCACGATCATGTCGGCGCCAGAGTGGCGGAGAAAATTTTGGATCGTCTGCGCTTCTCGAAAGAAATAATCCAGAAAGTAAAATTATTAGTTGATCAGCATATGTTTTATTATAATCCGGAAGAAGTCGGGGATGCTTCGGTGCGGCGATTGATCAAAAAAGTCGGTTTGGAAAACATGAAAGACCTGATCGATGTGCGCATCGCGGATCGATTGGGAT
>DQBY01000116.1 GCA_003534085.1 Candidatus Moraniibacteriota bacterium
AGTGTCTACTAAATTAAGTAGTGTTGGCCTTGTTGCGATGTTTATTTTTATGGCTTCTTCGATGTTTTTGCTCCTCCCATTCATTCTAAAAAGAGGTTCATTCGATCTTTTCCCAGGAATGAGTTGGACGCTGCCTGTTTTTTCTGTAGGCTGGATGGTATCGGGAACAGTTTTGCTAGCGCTTCTTCCATCGCTCAACAGAATGAGGGAGTACGAGGAGCTTTTGAGGAAAAAGAAACTCCTGGAAAGGTATGCTGTCGCGGCTGATGCAAGACTGCTTGATGCAGTAGAAGTAAAATTATGCGACAAGGAGTTGGGCGAATTTTTGGTGGTGCTTAATGTTTTAGGCGTACCCCATTACGATTTTCTCAAGCCTAATGTAATAAAAGGAATATTGAGCAATAATGTTGAAAGAACAGTAGAGTGCATCCAGGCTTTTGAAAGTGATCATCCTTTCATTACTATTCTCAGAAAAAAGCTCGAGTAAAAAAGTATGGTTAGAGGCTTTCCCGTGTTGCGGGAAAGCCTCTTCTTTTGGCTAATTTATATGTTTCCTAAAAATCGGTTTTAGGATAGAATGGAGGCATGCGAAAAACAGAATTTGCCAATGGCGAATATTATCATATTTTCAATCGTGGCGTGGATAAGCGCGAGGTGTTTTCGGATAGCATAGATTTTGAGAGGTTCTTGACCGGCATGCAAGAATTTAATCGGGTTGATCCGATCGGGAGTTTGTATCAAAAAAGCTTTAGCGATAAGCAAGGAGAGAACTTAGGCTCTAAGAGCCCAATTNNAATTGGGCTCTTAGAGCCTAAGTTCGAGCAGGAGCTGGTTGAAATTATTTGCTACTGCCTGAATCCCAATCATTACCACTTTATTTTGAAACAAAAAGGGGAACGAGGAGTCGAAAAGTTCATGCACAAAGTGAGCATGGGTTATACAAATTATTTTAACAAAAAATATAAGCGTTCCGGTTCTCTGTTTCAAGGTCCGTTTAAATCCATCCACATCGATTCCAATGAATATTTATTGTACCTTTCGGCCTATGTGAATAAAAATAATTTTATTCACGGTTATAATCCAGATGATAATTGGTTGTATTCGAGCTTGCCGGATTATTTCGGGAAGCGGAATGGCAAATTAGTGAGCAAGGAAATTATTTTTGGGCAATTTAAAAATGCGGATGAATACGCGGAATTTATAAACAAAAATGCGTTGTATATGTGCGAAAAGAAAGAGCTGGAGAAGTATTTAATAGAAGAGTGATTATCTTTCCATCTCCAAAAGGCTCTAAGAGCCCAAGAGGGCTCTTAGAGCCTGCACCGACACTTAGGCTCTTAGAGCCTAAGTCTTTTTTGTTTAGTAAAATTTGTGCTAGAATATATTTATGACTAGAAAATCAAAACGAATCTCCATAATATCCATCTATCTCCTCATCCTTATTAGTCTTATCGGGATAATTTTTTATTGGAACTGGCCTGAGCCGTCTTGTTTTGACGGAAAGTTGAATCAAAATGAACAAGGCATAGATTGCGGCGGAATTTGCGCCGAGAGATGCGAAATCGCGGCCAAGGAAGATTTGGCAGTTTTGCAGACGGGATTTGTAAGTAGCGGAAGCGCTGATAATTTTGATATCTATGCCCTAATAAATAATCCCAATCAGGTCTTGGCAAGCAGCGGGTTCGGTTACAAATTCATCATAAAAGATTTTTCTGATGAGGTCATAGGGGATTACAGCGGAACGAGCTTCATACTTCCCGGTGAAAAAAAATACCTACTGGCAAATAACATGTCGTTCAGCGGAAGTCCCGCCAAGGTTGAGCTGTCGATCATAAACCCGGAATGGGTCGAGGTCAACGAGCTTTATGAAAAACCTCAATTGAAAGTCGTAAACAGAAATTACCGAGAGATCACAAGCGGAGCCGGATTTAGCGAGGCATCAGGACTTGTAAAAAATGAAAGTTCGCTGGCCTTTGCAAAAATCGGGATAGTGATAATCATCAAAGATGAATACGACAAAGAGGTCGGTTTCAATTCTACGGAAATGAGGACTGTGCAAGCGGGTGAAAATCGGGCATTTAGCGTCCAATGGCCGAACAGATTTCCCGGAAATGTTTCGAACATGGAGATCCAACCGGAAGTTAATGTTTTCAGCTCCGAAGCTTTTGTTAAAAAATATTTCAAGACCGGAAAATTTCAACAGTACTAGATCCTTTATTGATAATTTTTATTCCGAAGATTTGTATTTGATTTTCGATTTGTAGGGCATGAAGAATATTTTTAAGATAGATTGGCTGAGTTTCGCCTCAGTGATGCTGCTTGCGGGCCTTGGACTTACCGCTATTTGCAGCGTTTCAATCGTCAATGACGCTTTAGATCTGAGAGATTTTACCAAGCAGATGACGGCTCTCGGCATAGGTTTATGTCTAGCGGCCTTTTTTTCTCTTTTGGATTACCGCGTTTTGAATACTTTCAGTACGCGTTTTTATTTCGGAGGAATTTTTATTTTGGCTGCCGTTTTGATTTTCGGCACCACTATGCGCGGAGCCACTGCCTGGATAAAATTCGGATCTTTCCATTTCGAGCCGGTCGAAATGGTCAAAGTGGTAATGATCATATTCTTAGCTAGTTTTTTATCCAAAAAAAAGGCAGAACTGAGCATGTTGCTGAGAATAGTCGCCTCAATAGTCCTGGTTTTTATTCCCGTATTGCTGATTATGAAGCAGCCCGACTTCGGATCGGCCTCTATTATCGTAGGAATATGGGGGGGGATGCTCATCGCTTCAGGAATAAGCAAAAAAGGAATATTCAGCTTGCTTTTGATCGGAATAGTATCAGCCGGATCAGGATGGTTTTTTTTGAAGGATTATCAAAAAGACAGGATTGTTAATTTTGTAAATCCGGAAAATGATCCTTTGGGGAGCGGATACAATGTGATCCAGTCTACGATAGCTGTCGGCTCCGGAGGGATATTTGGGAAAGGCTTGGGACACGGATCCCAGTCTCAGTTGAATTTTATTCCTGAAAAACATACAGATTTTATTTTTGCGGTGATTGCCGAAGAATTGGGCTTGCTCGGAGCGGCGATAGTCCTCGGGCTATATGGAATAATTTTTTACAGGATGAGAGAGACTGCCCGCTTGGCCCGAGATAACTTCGGATATCTTTTGTCGATCGGCATAATGTCGATGATTTTT
Source organism: Candidatus Moraniibacteriota bacterium (assembly GCA_003534085.1). Taxonomy (GTDB): domain Bacteria; phylum Patescibacteriota; class Minisyncoccia; order Moranbacterales; family UBA2206; genus UBA11098. The sequence goes on from DQBY01000116.1 coordinate 3,198, forward strand.
ATTCAAATCTTTGTAAATATCGGGATGAATATCGGCATGGTTCCCGTGACCGGAGTCCCGCTCCCATTTTTAAGTTATGGCGGCAGCTCTCTGGTCTCAATGCTGGCCGCCATCGGGATACTTCAAAGCGTTTTTATCAGAAGGATAAAAGCAGCTTGATCAGATTTTTAACGTTCAGAGTCCCTCAATCCAATTAGTTATGCGCCATCTGTTTGCTTATTTGGCATTCCGGCAAAATCATATTATTATGATCTCAGACCCTTTTTGGCGCAGCGCCTCGGTCTAGTTTAAAGTTAGGGCGGCGCTTGACTAAGTCTTTAATCACTGGTAAACTATTTTAGTAAGAATATGGCAAAAAATAAAAAAGACAATTCGGATTTTATGTCAAAATGCTCATTTTGCGGGGGTGAATTCGGCGCTCAGGAGATGACAGTTCTGGAAGAAAAAGAGCAAAAAACAACTCTTCATGCGACCTGCCGGGAATGCAAGACTTCAGCCTTATTTTTTATTTCAAACGGACAGGCAGGGCTTTTGAGCCTTGGAGTGGCAACCGATCTGGACAAGGAAGAAGTAAAAAACAAGTTCTCCAGATTTGCTGTCACCGCTGACGAGGTTATTGACGCGCACCAGCTAGTTTCGCAAGGAGACGTGGCAAAATTATTCCAGTAATTAATATTTTAAAAACTCGAGAGGTCCCGAGCACCCTGCCTGCCGGCAGGCGGGCCGGGACAGGTAGAGTTGAAAAAAATGGAAAAAATAACATTAGAGTCCAAGCCCAGAGAAGAAAGAGGGCGCAAGACTAACAAAGGAAGAAGGGAAGGACTTGTTCCGGCTGTGATTTATGGCCAAGGAATGGAACCGGAAAGCCTTTGGATTGACGCTTTGGCGTTGAAAAGATTGTTGAAAAAATCCGGGGAAAGCGTAATTATCAATTTGGTAACGGACGGGGGAAAAGGGCGAAATGTTATCATTCATGAGATGCAAAAGAAAGCGGTGGATGAAAAATTCTTGCATGTTGATTTCTATCAGGTAAATATGTCAGAGAAGATCGATTCTGAAATAAAACTCGAATTTATCGGAGAATCAGAAGCTGTCAAAGCTTTTGGAGGAATTCTGGTAAAAAGTCTGGATAAAGTCGAAGTGACTTGTTTGCCTGCCGATCTCCCATCTCGCATCGATGTGGATATCTCTGCCATCAAGACATTCGATGATCATATCCTCGTCAAAGATTTGAAAGTTAGCGGCAAGGTTGAAATCAAGGATGATCCTGAAACTGTTGTCGCCTTGGTAACTCCGCCGAGATCGGAAGAAGAGCTTGAACAGCTTTCCGAAAAGGTTGAGGAGGATGTTACAAAAGTCGAAGGCGTGGTCAAGCCTGCCCGGGCGGGGGAAGTTCCGGCAGAAGAAGAACCGAAAAAGTAGCACAAAAAATCCGCCTCAGGCGGATTTTTTGTGCTATAATAGAATCAGGAGTCGAGTATCAAATAAATTTCACCTGCGATGGGAAAAAGCAAAAAAATACCGGTTGTTTTCATAATCCTTTTTTTTGCGGTGAATTTTGCGTCCGGAAATTATTTTGCCGCGGCGGAAGATGATATTTCCGATATTAAGGATGAGATGAAAGAGGTGCAAAAGAAAGTCCAAAAAACTCAGGAAGAATTGAACAGGGCGCAGATACTCTTGAATCAAAATAAAGTTCAATTGACCGTGACACAGACATTGATAATCAAAACTGAAAATGAAATCGTGAAAAAAGAGGATGAATTGAAAAACCTTAACAGCAGGATAGAATTGAGCAAAAAACTTCTTTCCGAATATATAAAAGAAATGTATCTGGAAAGTCAGGAAGATCCGCTTATCAGATTGGCAATGAATAATGGCGCAAAAAGCATGACTGCTAATGCCGATCATATTTTAGGCATAAAGGAAAAGATCCTATCCGTACTGGAAGATATAAATTTTGCTAAAAAGGAAATCACCGAGGCCAAGGAATCTTTGGCGGAAAAAAAGGATAATCATTCGAAATTGATGAATATCAAGCTGATGGAGCAGCGGGAAATTAAAGAGGATATCCAAGACGCTCAGACCACGCTCAATCAGCTCAATGACAAGCTTAACCAGTTGCGGAGCGAATATTCGCGGATTTTAGGAAAAAGCGTCAGTACGAAAGATATTTTAAAAGCGGCTGATTTTGCGGCCAAGGCCACCGGGATGAGCAAGTCATTCCTGCTCGGCGTTCTTATCCAGGAATCAAACAAGGGCCAGAATGTCGGCGGCTGCACTTATCCCGGAATTGAAAAAGACGGCTATGCCAGGGGACTTTTGAGCGACAGCAAAAGCGCTTCTTCCGCAGTAAAAACGAGAACGGCCACATTTAAAAAAAGAAAAGAGCTTTTTGAGGGAATAACGAAAAAATTAGGTTATGATTCCAAGAAGCAGCCTGTTTCCTGCAATCCGAAAAGTTATGCCGGCACTGGCGGCGCGATGGGAATTCCGCAATATATGTCGGATACATGGATCGGATATGAAAAGAGAATTGCGAGTCTGACCGGCAATAACCCGCCTGATCCGTGGAATTTGCTCGATGGTGTTTCAGCAATGGCTATCAAACTGGCCCAGGACGGAGCTTCTCAAAAAACTAGATTCGCGGAAGCAAAATCATATTGCGTCTATCTGGCCGGAGGCAATTGGGGCAGTTATTGCTTCGGAACCGACAAATACAAGAAAAGCTATCAAGATGTCAATTGCTGGGGAGCTTCCATCAAAAATTACGGAGAAAAAGTCTTGTGTCTCAAAGACAATTACGAGAAATATTATTAATCTTATCGTAACTTTCATTGAAATAAAGCCCTTGCCAGGCTTTATTTTGCTTAAATCCTTCACTTGAAAAAAACCCAGGAATGAAATATAATGCCTACAGTCGCCCTAATTACTTAGGAAGAGTTCTAAATGGCTTAATAAAGCAAAAAATGACAGAATATTTTGAAATCCGAGGAGGTAAAAAATTGAAAGGTGAAATAGACGTCCGGGGGTCAAAAAATGCGACTACGCCGATTTTGGCCGCCACATTGCTCACAAAAGAAGAATGCTTGATTTCCAACCTTCCCCTGATCGAAGATGTTTTCAGGATGCTTGAGATTTTGCAGAGCATGGGATCGGAAATAAATTGGATAAGCGAAAGAAAAATTTCCATAAAAAATAAAGATATAGATCCGGAAAAAATGGACGTCGAAAAAGTGAAGATGCTCCGCTCATCC
>DQBY01000026.1 GCA_003534085.1 Candidatus Moraniibacteriota bacterium
GGACGGATGATGAAATATATGAGGCTGGCATAAAAAATCGGCTTGAGTTGATGGGATCATCGGAATACTTTGAGGAAGATCCTTTGCCAAAAAGAAAGGCTGTTCCGGACAATTTCGGAAGAAGGATGCCGATAAATCTGGATGACCAAGAGATGTCAGGCGAGCCGGAAGAAAAGATTTTGAACAAAGAGCTTGTTTCAGGAGCAGGCATCAATATCGATGTCAGTGCTGATAAAAAAGCAAAAAGAAATTCAAGTTTGGACATCAGGCTGAAAAATATCGATATTCAGCAGAAAGGGACGTCTGATTTTTCGGACGGCGAAACCGAGGAAAATTTCAACGATAACAATTATTTTGAAAATAGAATTTCAAAAAATTCGCGGCGCGGAAAAAGAAAAGAATCTTCAGCCGTCAAAGAAAATTTTGAGAGTGAAAAATTAGGAAATTTTTATCACGAAAGAAGAGTGCCTGTCGCTAAAGCGAAGGAGCCGGATTATTCCAAAGTAAAATTATCAGGAGGAATATGGAGATACGTCTCTATTTTCGGATTTGCGGCGACATTGCTCATTTTGTCATTTGCAGCGTATCTTTTCCTGCCCCGGGCAGACATAAAAATTTTTCCAAAGACAAAAACTCATTCGGTTGACGCTCAGATAAAGGGGGATCCGGAACAGGCCTCAATCGACCTGGAAAGAGCTGTCATTCCTGCCAGAATGATTTCTTTGGAAGATCAGGTCACGAATACGATTGACGTGACCGGTAGCAAATCGGCGTCCAATCAGAAAGCGCGCGGAACGATCACGATATATAACGAATATAGCAGTTCTCCCCAGCCGCTGATTGCGACGACCAGATTCCAAAGTCCCGACGGGAAAATATTCCGGCTGACAAAAACCGTCACGGTCCCGGGAACGAATAATGTTTCAGGCGAAATAAAGCCTGGAGCGATCGAAGCCGAGGTTGTCGCGGACGGAGCGGGAGAGGAATACAATATCGAGCCGGCAACATTTACGATTCCCGGATTCAAAGACAGCGGATCTGAAAAATATTCGAAATTTTACGCCAAATCTTTCAGGGCGATGATTGGAGGAGGCAACGACGGAAAAACTTCGAAAGCAATTTCCGAATCGGACATATCAGCCGGAAAGATCAAGGCTCTGGCGGATCTGAACCAGCTCCTGAAAGACAGGTTGAAAGAAGCGGCCAAGGACGGAGAAATGATTCTGGATGATGCGATCAGCATAACTGGCGCCACTTACGCGATTTCCAATTCAGAAGGCGAGATGGTCGAAAACTTTACAATCGTCGCGAAAGCTTCGGCCAGCGCCGTCGTTTTCAGCGAGGCTGATCTCAGGAGGGTCATCGGAAAGGATATTGCGGGAGCGGAAATCGGAAGCAATCAGATAAATGAAAATGATTTGTCTTTGCAGTTTGGAAAATCCGACGTAGATTTTGCAAAAAATACAATCACGATCAGGGTCAACGCCTCGGGAAAAATAATTCCAAAAATAGATATTGATAATTTGAAACGGGGAATTTTAGGCAAAAATGAAGAAGATTTCGCGTCTTTTTTGAGCGCTTATCCCGCCATCGTAAAGGCTGAAATCAGCTATTGGCCTTTCTTCGCAGGAAGCAAAATTCCATCTTATGAGAGCAGGGTCAGCATAGAACTTGACCCCGCACTAACTTCGCATTGAGTCAAAGGCTCAAATAAAAAAAATAAAACAGAAAATATTTGATTTTGTGATAAACTCAAGAAATTGGCTTAAAACGGCCTAAAAAAATGCAAAGTTAGTACGGGGTTGACAATAATTAAATAACTGCTAAAATATCTAAAGACGTTATAAAATAGAATATTGTCTTTCAATAGAGGGAAATCTCGAACTTCACGAATTAGGATTGATTTGATATTTTTTGGGGCTTATGCCTCAGAATTTATCCGTCTATTTTTTTGTTTTTCGGGTCCGCAGTTGATTTTTTAAAAGACAGCCTAAGCGAATCAATACATGTCGAATAACAAGGAATTAGTCAAATTGGACGGCGTAGTCGAAGAAACATTGCCTAGCACCACTTTCAAAGTGCGCTTGGACAACGGCCACATCATTCTGGCTCACATTTCCGGAAGGATGCGGGTCAATTACATCCGCCTTCTTCCGGGAGACAGAGTCCAGGTGGAAATGAGCCCGTACGACCTCACCAAGGGCCGCATAGTCCAAAGATTAAGATAAAAAAATGAATCCCGCACTAATTTTCGATTGTTTTTACTGCTGAACTAGTGATCGGGTTTAATAAAAAAATTTAATGCGCTCTCGATGTTATTAAAAGATTAATTTAATAATATCGAAAGTTAGTGCGGGATGAAAGTAAGAGCATCTGTAAAAAAAATTTGCGATAAATGCAAGCTCGTCAGGAGGAAAGGCAAGTTGTTCGTGGTTTGTTCAAACCCGAAGCATAAACAAAGACAAGGCTAAATACGAATTAAGATTCGAATTGCATCCGAATTAAATTCGAATCCAATATTGACCTTTAATTCGGATATAATTTGAATAAAAATTAGGATATGTTAAGAATTGCCGGAGTAAACGTTCCAGATGAAAAAAGAGTAGAAGTTTCACTTACTTATATCTATGGTATAGGTCTTTCAACAGCGCAAAATATTTTGGATGGATTGGAAATTTCTCGAGAAAAAAAGACAAAGGATCTGAGCGAAGCGGAACAGAACCAGATCCGCGAATATGTTGAAAAGAAAGTCAGGATAGAGGGCGAATTAAAGCATGAGGTCAGGACAAACGTGAAAAGATTGAAAGAGATCGGCGCGTATAAAGGCGTCCGCCATCAAAGAGGTCTTCCCGTAAGAGGACAAAGAACGAAAACAAACAATCGTACGGTTCGTGGAAACGTGAGAAAGACTATGGGAAGCGGAAGAGTCAAAACTGAAAAAACTTAAAAAATTTACGAACTACGAATTTAGCGAAAATACGAATCAGTGCTTTCGCAAATAATAGATTTAAAAAAGATCACATGACAGAAGAAAAAAAAGCTATAACAGAAATAAAAATAGAAACGGATGTTAAATCTGATGCTTTGGAGGCTGGAAAAACGGCGGAAGAGGCTAAAAAGAAAGTTAAAAAAGCAAAGAAGCAGATCCTGAAAGGAAGAGCTGTGATCAAATGCACCTATAACAATACCATTGTCAGCATTGCCGATAGCAACGGAAATATTTTAGGATGGGCTTCCTCAGGCTTGATGGGCTTCAAAGGAGCAAAAAAAGCTACTCCATACGCGGCTACTCAGGTTGTCGGAAGCGTCAGCGAGAAAGTCAGAAAATATGGCGTTAGAGAATTGGAAGTTTTTGTAAAAGGAGTAGGAAGCGGGCGCGAGGCTTCAATCAGAGCTCTGGCAAACAACGGTTTTGATTTATTGACAATAAAAGACGAAACTCCGATTCCTCATAATGGATGCAGGCCGAAAAAACCAAGGAGAGTATAAGATCCGAATCAGGATTCGAATTATGTCCGAATTAACTCCGAATCCGAATAATTAGTGTGTAATTCGGATTTAATTAGGATTAAAATTAGTATATGGCAAGAAGTATAGACGCAAAATGCAGGAAATGCAGAAGAGCCGGTGAAAAGCTTTTCCTTAAAGGCGACC
>DQBY01000098.1:0-1034 GCA_003534085.1 Candidatus Moraniibacteriota bacterium
ATTGACAGAACGACCGAACTGCTTCCGACTCCTGTCGGCTGCGAAATTCTCGGTTTCCCACTATCCTTACCGTTATCATCATGACTCGCTTGAGCCGGAATAGCCGCCAAAAATAGCGCTCCGACAAAGGAAAATAGGACCGAGATGAATAATTTTCTTGATATGCTCATTTTTTTCACCTCCCCTCCTTTATGATTACCCCTTAACTTCTTCTGATAATGGGAATTGCTGACAGTCTTGATAGTAATACAAATTAAACACTAAATATTCAACTCTTGATCGATTGGACGATCGACCTAAATTGTAGTAAAATATGACGCAAGCTATGAAAAAAGATACTAAAAAATATTTTATCGCAGCGCTTATCGCCGGCCTGGTCATTTTTTCCGGATTTTTTTTCAGTATGGAAAAAAGCGATCTGACCATCCAGAATGGCGGCTCCCGGGAAAAAGAAACAAATTACGATCCGGAGAAAATTGCCCATCCCGATTCGATCCCGGTTATGTCAGAAAAACAATTTTCCGGATCGGATCTTAGGCTGGTGAGAGTCCTGGATGACAATGCGGTTTACACGAGACATTTCATAACTTACAAAAGCGAGGGCTTTACTATCTCCGGAGTAATGAACATACCGAAAGGCGAAGGTCCGTTTCCGGTCATAATTCTGAATCATGGCTACATCGATCCTGAATTTTATACCAACGGACAAGGCTTGAGGAGAGAGCAGGATTTTTTTGCCCGGAACGGTTACGCCGTCCTGCACACGGATTACCGCAACCATGCGCAATCAGATTTTGATCCGGGAAATGAAATCCGGCCAAGAGCCGGATATGTCGAGGATTCCATAAACGCGATCGAAGCGATAAAAAAATCCGACATCAGATCATTAGATAAAAACAATATAGGAATGTTGGGGCACTCCATGGGCGGCGGAGTCACTTTGAACGTCATGGTTATCCGTCCGGAAATCGCCAAGGCTTATGTCCTTCTGGCGCCGATCCATTCCGATTATCGCGTCAATTTTGAAAAATGGG
>DQBY01000098.1:1039-21442 GCA_003534085.1 Candidatus Moraniibacteriota bacterium
AATACGGGACGCCGGAAGAAAATCCGGAACTGTGGAACAGCATCTCCGCCAAAAATTATTTTTATAAAGTAAGCTCCCCGGTGATGCTGCATCAAGGGGCGCAGGATAAGGATGTGCCGGTCGAATGGTCCAGAGAACTCAATGAACTTCTGAAAAAAGAACGGAAAGCTATCACCTATTACGAATATCCCGAGGAGGGCCATACTTTCATCAACGCCCAGAATATCGTAATGCAAAGGACATTGGACTTCTTTGATTCAAATCTGAAAAAATAAAAAGCCGCTTCAGCGGTCTGGCGGCGGCGCATCCCTTATAACTTCTTGAAAGCCTTGGTAGCCGTCTCAAGACTGACTAACGGCACCAGGGAGTCGCAGGTCGAAGCAAAGCCGCGGACAGTCATGATGGCCGGTCTTGTTTCCGAGGAAACTTCCAGCTTTTTTTTCAGATCGATTGAGGGATCGACAACTCTGACTATGTAGGGATCTTGGTCTTTACCCGCCTCGGGCAGACCGGCGGCGTCATTTCCATCCACCTGCACAAAAACATTGCCCATATCATCGCCGACATGCCAAACTTTTATCCGAGCCTCACCTTCGAAAAAGCGGGAACTGCAATCGCGTGCGATGCCTTGCTTGTTAACCTCTTGATTATTCAATCCGATAATGATCGCGATTACCGCGGAGAAAATTACAACGACAGTAGAGGCGAATCTCCTGCTATAACTTTTTATTTTTATATTTTTTTCGATCTTTTTCATTTTTATCCTTATGGCTATTTTATTATACCATAAAAAAACGCGTCATGCAATTTGCGTATTGCTTCTATTTTTGCCCGGGATGCAAGATTCCAAGAAAAACTCGCGCGAAGCGAGATTTTTCCTTGTCTGACATTATTCCTCGGAAATCATGTCTTCCTGAGTTTCCACAATTATGCCTGAATCGTCTTCCTGGTCTTCTGATATTATTTCGTCAAGCACATCCTCTTCCACCTCTTTATCTAAAGCTCTCTCCGCCTCTTCTTGAAGATCGGATTCTTCAGCTTCATCTATCGGCTCAGGCGAATACCCTGTAAAAAGTTTTGCCAGCCATCCAAACAGGCTGAAAGAGCTTTCTTTCTCTTGGACAAATCCAATGATGCCCTGTCTTTCCGTCATCAATGAATCGAGCTGGGCATCCAGTCCGGCTTTGGAGACAGGATCCTGGACGGTCGCAATCAGTCTGGTCAGCTTTCTGATCTGATTCCTATTTTTCACCAATTCGCTCCTTAATTGCCCCAAATTTTTATAATCACTTCCGACTAAAAAAGTTTTGATCTTGCCTCTTTTATCGACAGCTTCGACTGTTTCAACAATGACGTCTTCCGATGCCGCCTGATCTTCCGCCGCTTCATCTATCTCGGCTGAAACAATGGCTGTCTCTTGCTTGAAAGTTTCCTTGAGCTTCCTGGAATTTTCTTTCGTCCTTATGGATGTCTCAATCACGGTCGCAGCGGCCTTGGTCTGGCCTTTTCTTGCTCCGCCTTGAATATTCGCCGCTTCAGCTTTTTTTGATTCGCTCCTGTTTGAGCCAGTTTCATTTTTTTCCTGCTTTGCAAAAACGCCGGCTGAAAGCATAGGCGACAATGCTATGAGCAGAGCCAGGACGAAAGCGAAATTTTTTTTGTTTTTTCTCATGCTTTTTTAAATTAATTATTATTCATAAGAATCTGTCGATATTATACCACCCTAAATCAAATTGTAAAAGCAAGCGTCCGGGCAGAATTTGCACCGGCATTGAAAATGATTGGATCTGGCCTTTTCAATTGCCATATGGCATAAATACTGAATTTTTATACTTTTACCAAACGCGAGCCTAGCCTGCCCCGGGAGAATAAAAATTAACGACTCTTGCGGATAATCACGTCGCCACGGCCGTACTCACGTGAATAATTTTCCATTCCGCTTAATATAAAGATTGATATTTCAATATTCTTTAAGAACTGAAAATATTTACATACTTCCATATATGGATATATGGAAGTGAAAAGAATTTTACGTATTTAAACAAAAACCCCGCTTTCGCGAGGCTTTTTGATCGGAAAAAATATTATTCGGAAAAATTGAACTGGCTCGGATCAAATCCTCCAAAATCGGATTGCATCTGTTGCAAGCCCTGAAACAGCTGTCCGAAATCTTGGAACACGACTTCGCTCGGAGGCGTGAAATCAGAATCGGTCGCGACTGTCGGGCTGCAATCATATTTCGCTCCCGAAGTTTCCATCTCTTTTGCCCAATCCCTCCAATCGCTCGCATCGCTCACTTCATTGTCCTGATCGCCATATTGTTCTGAAAATTTTTCCATTTCGGCGATATTGAGCTTGATTCCTTCTTTTCCTCCCCACATGTATGCCCAAGTTCCGTCATTGATCATAGCGCCTTTTTCCTCCTCGCCACCTGAAAGCGGATTGGCAAAAGCGATGCCTTCAATCTTCGCCTTCTGTCCCCTGGCAACAACCGTATATTTTCCGGTTTCATCCTCGACGGAACATTTTATTCCGGAAGTATTTTCCAAAAGGCCAAGCAATCCTTGCTTTATTCCGTCTGAAGCTGAACCTTGCTTGTCAGATCCGGAACCGCCATTCTCTTGCTTGCCTCCCAGAAAAAAGAAAGCAGCTCCCAGACCGATGACGACTACGGCGATGAGGGCGATCAAATTATTTCTTTTCATAAAACACCTCCTTTCTTTTATGATACGTTTTTGTCTGGTCCCATCATACCAAAAAAATAATCCGGAGGCGAATGACGGAAAAAAAGCGGCAATGATTTTTAATCATTGCCACTTTGCTGTAAACATTGTTTGCAGTAATTACTGCTTATTTATAAAGTTCTCTTATTCCGGCGATGTCTCCCGCCTCCAAGTCTCTTTTGTTAATTTCTCCATAATTAGCGTAGCCGTACATAGTTTGCTCGGAACAGCTTGTAGTGTATAGATCTCCCATTCCCACCGAATGTCCGAGCTCGTGAGTAGCGATATTTTCAAAATCCATTTTGGTCGTTTCATCTTCAGCATCTTGCGTCCAAGGATATTTATCATTATAAATTTGGTCCCATTCGACTAATTCTCGCTGAAAAGTCGGTCCGCTGAAGTATCCCCAGACATAAGTCACAGCAATGGCGTTTTGATTTTCAATCGTAGCAAATGAAACTTCGTTGCTATCGTTGTACGTTCCGGGAAACGAACCTAGAACTTCTGAACTTCCACTACCTAAAATATTCTTGTCACCAGACGCAGATTCCCATTTTGCAATGTTTTTTTCCATATTCTCCAAAATAAATTCTGAACCTAATCCTCCGGTAAATGCTGAATCAACAACCCATGGCTCAGCAGTTTTCCATTTGGCGCCTTTGGATAAAAAGCCGTAACACTTTGCGTCTGAACTAGGCCTGGTTGGTTTGTCATTGCTTTTGGCATAATGAACGATGGCATAGCCGTCAACCATTTTGCCAGCTTTCTTGTCATATGACTTTCCAAGATAGACCACTGAATTTTCCGGAGTCGCCCCTTCGATTCTTACGGAACGATCTTTTTTGATCGGCCTTTCAGCCATCGTTTCGGGAACAAATGCAATTCCGATAACAACGGCTGCAATGATGGCAATCAAGCCCGCGATTTTTGTTTTTTTCATAGTTTTTTTATTACTATTTACTAGCTTTATTATATCATTTTTTTCTGATTTTAAAAGATGGAAAGCATATCTTCCAATATTATAAAGATGATTAACGCCTACAATCGCGCAATATTAAACAAATATCCGATCAAAATGATTCCCAGTCCGACTGTGCCGAAAAATATGATCAAGAGCTTCATGGAAATGACTTTTTTGAGCATGATCGCTTCCGGCACCGATAATCCGGCGATAGCCATCATGAACGCCAGGGCTGTTCCCAAAGGTATGCCTTGAGCAGTCAGAGCGAAAACGATCGGCACCAGCGTGGAGCACCCCGCATAGATAGGAATTCCGACCAAAGCAGCCAGCGGAACTGCCAACAATGAATTTATGCTTAGATATTTCTGGAAAAAATCAGCCGGCACATAGCCATGGATTCCCACTCCGACAGCCACGCCGATCGCGATGACCAGCCACAGCTTTTTGAATGTCTGAAAACCTTCCTTCAACGAATATTGGATCTTGCCCTCCAGGCTTTTTGGAACATAATTGGAATCGAGGCTTTTTCCACTATCCTGGTCGAATTTTAGAAGCACTTCTTTTTCCAGTTTCATCTTGCCAATAACCATCCCGGCTATTATTCCCAAAATGATTCCGGACAAAGAATATATGAAAGCGATCTTCCATCCGAATGTTCCGCCCAACAACACAAACACAACCTCGTTCACTAATGGAGATGTAATGATAAAAGAAAAAGCGATCCCTACCGGAATTTCCGCCTTCAGAAAACCGACAAAGATCGGAATGGAAGAACAGGAACAAAAAGGCGTGACCGCTCCCAAAAGCGCGGCTGAAGCGTTTCCCGCTCCGAATCTTTGCTTGGAAAAAGTTTCCTTCAGCTTGTGGGGCGGAAGAAAAGTTCGGATAAAGGCGATCGTGGTGATGATGGCCAGAACCAGAAGATATATCTTGATCGTGTCGTACACGAAAAAATTGACGCTGCTCCCGATTCTGGAAGCAGGATCAAAATTGAACAACGAATAGACGCACCAATCTGCAAATTGTTGGATCATAAATTATTTTTTTCAATTGCAACAATTTCCTCCCCCGGAGCAACAACCGCCATCCTTATCTTCACCCTTGAAAACATTACTTAGGAAATTACCGGCAGAAAATTTTTGCTGGATATTTTTTGAACTGCATTTCGGGCAGGCGAATTTTTCACCACCCTCTTCTTTTTCTTGGATCGACGCTTCAATGTCAAAAACATTGCCGCAATCCGCGCATTTGTACGCGTATGTTGCCATAATTTTATTTGATTATTTTATTAAAAATCGATTTATGTTCTCTGATCGCTTTTCGATCCAATCCGTAGCGGATAAAATTGCCTTCCCGTTTTTCCGTCAAAATTCCGGCTTTCTTCAGTTGCTTGAGATGATGCGAAGCCAGCTTATCCGATATTCCCACCATTGGCACAATTTCGCACACGCATTTCGGTCCGCCCTGCAAAACACAAAGGATCTTCAGCCTGTTCGGGTCGGCAATGGCGCGCAGAAACACGTATGTCTTGGAAACATCCTTGATCTCCTTTGATTTTTCTCCGCAGCATCTGAATTCCATGATTAAACTATCCTAATTTATATTAGAATTATAATCCTCTTTGGAAATAAGTCAAAGCGGAAAAGGCCGCAACAGCTACTCTCCTCCGAAACAATAATAAACTTTGTCCAAGTCGTATTTTTTGTGCACGGGACAGGTCGGGCATTTGCACCCCTGTTTTTGCTTTATGCAATCGCTCCGGCCGTAGGCGCAGAACATATTTTCGACATGGTCTTCTTTTTTTGGGCCGTCCGGGATCACAAAAATTTTAGCCACTTTAGGCGCGGCTTTTGCCAGGCATCCGAGCGAAAAAGTCGGACAAAATTTGCACCGGCATTGAAAATGATTGGATTTGCTCTTTTCTACAATTGCCATATTATTACATACCGCTTGATTGTTTAAATGTATCAAAAACCCGGCTTGGGGCGGGGTTATCCTGCTCGGTCAGAAGAAATTTCTAAACCAATACTATATCCTTATATTTCGGATCATCTTCGGTCGTGATCTCAACCAGCTCCAATTTAATTTCGTCATCCAAGTTTTTCGGAATTGCCAGATACCGATTATCAGTCGGTCCGATCCTCATGGCGAATTCCATATCTGTTTCAAATTCATATTTGAGATAAGAAACAGCGGCATAGTTTGAAAAACCGAGATAAAATTTCACAGGCTTGTCTGAAGCAACTTTCAAAACAACTACATTTTTCCAAGATTGGATGATTTTCTCGTTTTCCTCAGCAGTATTATCCGCAGATACATCGGCTTGTCCCGGAATGCCTTTCACAAAAATCGATGGGATAACCGGCCACGCCTCATTTCCTATAAAATTTTTCTCCAATTTAAAATTTCTCATATTACAATCATTTTATATTATTACTTGCTTTTATTATACCAAAAAAACCCCGCCGGAGCGAGGTTGCCTGCTGAGAGGTAGAAAAGTAATGAGAATAATCACGTCGCCACGGCCGTGCTCACGTGAATATTTTTTCCATTCCGTTTAAAAATAGAAATTGATATTTCAGCCCTCTTTAATATAACTGAAAAGATTTATACATTCCATATATGGATATATGGAAGTGAAAAGAATTTTACGTATTTAAACAAAAACCGCCGCCGGGGACGAGGTAGGAAAAGCAATTTCTAGATAATTTTAACTCCAAATTTCTTCAAAGATTGCGCTAAATCATACAAAGGCAAGCCGACTATTCCAAAGAAGTCTCCTTCTATTTTTTTTATGAGGACCGCTCCAAGTCCCTGAATCGCAAAGGCTCCCGCCTTGTCCAATGGCTCCTTGGTCTTGATATAGTTCCTAATTTCTTCGGCGGTAAGCTTTTTGATGTGAACCTTAGCTTCAGATACGTTAGATATTTTCTTATTTGCAGAAGTATCCATAACCGTATAGCCAGTTATGATGGAAACGGCTTTTCCGCTTATTTTTCTTAACATCTTTTCTGCTTCGGAAGCGGTATGCGGTTTGCCTAATAATTCATCGCCTAGAGCCACGAAAGTGTCAGCTGCAATGATGACATGATTTTTGTATTTTTTAGCTACCGCTTCAGCCTTGCCTTTTGACAGAAATTTAGCCAATGCCAACGGTTTCATTTTTAAACACATATCCTCCTCGTAATCGCTGGAAACTATTTCAAACTTTAGTCCTGTTTTTTCCAATAATTCCTTTCTCCGAGGAGATGTTGACGCAAGTATTATTTTTTTCATAAGCCTTATTGCATAATTATTTTGCCAACTTTTCAACACTCTGAACAACATCGGGCAAATCCGAGCAAGAGTCTTCGCCCTCTATCGCCCCGGAGAAATGTTTGGCGCCGTGTTTAATGATTATTTCTGCTCCTAGTTTTTCTTTAAATAAATCGGCATATTTCAAATCCACATAAGGATCGTCATCAGAATGAATTGCCACAAATCCATTTTTGACCTTGCTTTTGATTTTATCCAAATCAGTAGGCTTTTCAAAGAAAGTTTTGATCTCATCATAACCGACATTCTCCGTAAACCCTGCCACAAAAACCACTCCGCCAATTTTTTGGTTTTCATTCAAACTTTCCAGATATCGCATAATTGTAATGCAACCCAAGCTATGTCCAACCAAATATAACTCTTCGCTTGGCTCTCCTGCGACTTCTTTTAGCATCGGCAACCACTCGTTCAATTTCGGCTTTTCCGTATCAGGAAAAGCTGGAACTTCAATCTGAAATCCTTTTGACTCCAGTTCTTTTTTCACGTACGGATACCAGCAATATTCTGGATATCCCTCCCAACAGTGGATAATAATGGCTCTTTTCATAATTTTTAATTTAATTATATTTGATATTGTATCAAAAAACCCCGCCGGGGGCGAGGTTGCCTGTCGGTAGACAGGGTTGGGGAAATAAAAAGAGCGAGCAGTCCATTTTAGTCTGCTCGCCATTGCTTGAACGAAACCCATTTAAACCATGAAACGGTTCCTCCATTTTTGAAGCACTCCGTCTCTCAAGGATTCGATGAAAAGCGCTCTTCTTTCTTTGTTCTGAAATTTTAGAGCTACCGACCATCTGTCGCACGCATTTCTGTAAAATTTTATGCTAGTTCCGACAGCAGCCTCGAGATCATTCATGTCCTTCAGAAACAAAGGTGCTTCGTCTGCCGAAAAAGACCCGGTGATTATAAGATTTGTTGCGGATGACTGCTCCTCAAATCCTTCTCCGGATAACGGCAATTTGAAACGGACACAATCTATCGCCTTGCCATAATCTGTTTTTCGCCGAAGCCCCTCGAAGATCACGCCCTCGATGGAAAGCTCATCAGCCACCTCAGCAACTGCATCGAGTGCAGCCTTCTCTCCGAACGATCCTTTGTCATGCGGAACGCGCAGACTCAGAATCCCATTATCGATCCTGAATAGAATTCTTACCATATTATCCTCACCGGCCTGAACAAAGATATTCTTTGTAAGCATGATCACTCCTCCTTTAAATTGTTTTTTTGATGTTAAAGAATTTTTATCATATATTATTTTTTGATAATTGTCAATAGGAAAAAAGCTTTGGACAGATCAAAATAAAAAACGAAATCTGGATAGATTCCGTTTGTTTTTCTGCAGGTCCTTATTTAAGGTCATTCCTGGTTTGCATTTTTGTCTTCATATAATTGAATACGATCTTCAGCCTGTTCATCCTTTCCTTGGTCTCATCGTCAAGCGAAAGATCCTTAGCTAAAGCATCGCTTTGGGAAAACAGCTGGTCGGCCCAGACAAAGAGCCACTTGCGCAATTCATCAAAGAACTCTGACATGTTACTGAATCCGCCTTCACGGAGCAACTCTTCCATATCGTCCCGAAACATCGGATCTTCTTCCATTTTTTTCCTGATTTCCTCAGGCAAAGATTGATTCCCGTCATACATCGCCCACCTCCATGCGCATTATCCAAACAGCAATAACTTATATACACCTGTTCCGGATATTTCTTTTGAAACAAAAAAAAGATTATCCTAAATCATCTTATCAAAAAAATTTAGATAAAAAAACTCGCCGGAGGAGAGGTAGAAATTATTTCGAAGATAATTTTATATAAATCTCTTGGATATCAACAAAAAACTGTTTCCCTTGATTGAATAATGGAGTAATTTTTTCAAAAACATCCGACATGATTTTGTGACCCAAATTATAATCGCCGGCCGCCTTCGTAAAATGTGACCGCACCAGATCGACAGGATTTATGAAATTCAGCCAATTGCTATTATCGACATGCGTGATCAAATACCAAGAAGAATCCGAGTTGTGGAAAATTCTTCCATGCAATCTTTTCTTTCCTGGCGATAACTTAGTTATCAAAAGATTATTATAAGCTTTTTTAGTCCTTATTATGGGAGCCACTAAATATATCCAGAACGGAATTACAAAGCCTCCTATGTTATAAACCATCATTATGTCAGATTCGAAAGTCTCAGAAAATGCGACATCCACATTGAAACCAAGATCATCGAAAATTTCCCTGATTTGATTTACCGTTATCGCCCTTCCATTCAAATCGAAAATCTTTATCGCAAATCCAGCGTGCTGGACTTTATGTTCCTCTTGCAAGACTCTTTTTTCCCCTTCTTGAAGGTCAGGACTGTTAAGCAGATCATCTAAAGAGATGACTTCATGTCCCAATTGAATATTTGAATAACTTTTTGTCTCAAAGGCATCGAGATCATTTTTCGATCTCCTATGGGCTGATGTTATACTCATGCCCTTATTGTATCAAAAAACCCCGCGGCGGGCGAGGTTGGGGAAATTTAGAACACTACTTTTCTTTATTTTTAAATGCCCCATTGCAACTGTCGGGAAATTCCTTTTTGTAATTACCTTTGGATTTGACCCTTTCCCAAATTTTTTCAATTCGCTTCCTTGATTCGGCGTCAAAATAGCCGAGCGGACAGAGACGGCCGACAAGCATCGAACTTGAAGCAAAATCCCAATGGAGTTGCATAGAGGGATGGCTTGGATCAGGAGGTCCGTCTCCAAACTCTGTCCTGTGATAACTGGTATATCCTATAAGTTCGCCCTTCTTTACTTCAGACGAAGTATCAATCCCCGGAGCCAATCTGTTTAACTCCTGATACATCGT
The DNA here is from genome assembly GCA_003534085.1 of Candidatus Moraniibacteriota bacterium. GTDB lineage: Bacteria > Patescibacteriota > Minisyncoccia > Moranbacterales > UBA2206 > UBA11098. Next base: position 10,890 of record DQBY01000098.1, read on the forward strand.
TCTGTAATATAAACCCAAGCTCTGCTCAACAATATATTCTCCTTCATGATTCAAGTACACCCGCGTAATGCCGCCATCTCCGACCGACCGAATTTCCACCTCTCTGTTCCATTGGAAATCTATGCCCGGATGACCGTCCGGCGAACCGGTTGAGGCATTGTGCCACTCCTCTATTTCACCCATCGGAATAAGATGAACATCCGCGTCATATTCTGGCGCAAAAGGCAAAGAAATTTCTATTTTATCATGCGGCAGAAATACGGCGGGTTGAATAATAGTTGAAATAAAGATTGCAAAAAGAATTCCCAGCACTATCAAGAATCGCTTTGCCCATTTCCATATTTTTGACTTTTTTTTATCAGCTCCTTCCATTTTTATTTTTTATCTTTTATTAATTCTAAATACATTGTATCAAAAAATTCTGCTGAGGGCGAGGTTGGGGAATTATTTCCTAATAACTATTATTTGTCTGATTATAAGTTCGCTCGGTTTCATATAGCTCCCCTCGAAATCAAACCAAACTCGCATAAAGTCATCCCTCTTGAGTTTTCTGATTCTGCCAATTTCTGGGTCTTGAAGATAAATATGTTTATCGTCTAATCCAGCCACCACCGAATAATGCCCATCTGCTACTTCTGATTCAGAGTACTCCTGCCTGCCTTTCGTGAACCAATCCACAATCACAGGCACTTTTTTATCCAGCCATCTTTCAATATCTTTAAAACTACTGTTATTTTTTATAGCAACCTTAAATCCAAGCTGTTCCGCCACCTTCTTTATATCCTTATCATCAACGCCTAAATTTTTATCAACTTTGCAAAGTTTTGCCAACTCTTTTTCCGATTTTTCAATGCCGTAATAGTCTAGAACTATTTTTAAAGAAGCAGGCCCGCACATGCTAGCGTAAAGCGTTTCCTGAAATGGCTTGAGTTTTATAAATTTTTTCATAAGATCACTCTACGGTTATAATTTGAATTCTTTAATTTTAGTTTCATCAAAATTAAAACTTCTAGACTCGGAATCGATATGCGCACCATATTTTTTGTATAATTCTATCGCAGGATTATTCCAGGTTGAAACTAGACAGCTGACTCTTTTGCAATTTTCTTTTTTTGCAATTTCAAAAATCTTTTTCAATAATTTTGTGCCTATTTGTTTGCCCCTATAAGTTTCTTTTACATATAAATCATCGATATACAACGACTTACCGACCCAAGTATAATAAGCAAAAAAGAACACAGTCATCCCTATTAATTCCTTGCTTTCATTCTCCGCGATATAGCATTGGAAAAAATCTTTTTCGCTCCTCATTTGTTCAACGGAATTAGTAACCTTTTCTGGTTGTTTCTCAAAAATGGCGAGCTCTTTTATTAAAGAAAAAACTGCAGTAAAATCTTTTTCGTCGGCTTTTCTGATTGTGATTTTCATACTAGTTTATGCTAAATTCTTCTATCATATTATCTTTCTAAAATTTCAATTGCTTTCAAAATCCATGCTCCTCGCAATTTGTCTTTCATTCCAACAATCTCTCCGTAAGTGAACCATTTAGCGTCCAATATTTCATCCTCGGGAAATTTGAGCTCTCCGCCAATTATTTTAGCCTCAAAAGCGTGCTTAGCATCCTCTTTCGCCGTGTCCTGAAAAATATCGATCTTCCTGATCAATTCAACATCATAACCTGACTCTTCTTTAGCTTCTTTAACTGCGGTTTGTTCAATCGTATCTCCCACATCCACCCTGCCAGCTGGAAAATTCCAAAGACCATAAATCTTTTCGTACTTTTCCTGAACAAGCAAGTATTTCCCATCCTGTTTTATGACGACACCTGCTACTACATTAGTTTTAACGACTTCTTTTTTCATATTTTCATTATATCAAAAAACCCCGCCTGGGGCGAGGTTGGGAAAATAAAAAGGGACCAGTACGCAAACTGAATCCCTCTTACTAAAAATCTGTAACGCTTCTGCTACGAGCAGGCTAGCGTCTTACCCTGGACATCAAATCGCTTCAGCAATAAAGCCGAAGTCCCAGACAAGAAAACCGAGCAAAGAAAACAATACTATGTTTTCGCCTGCCTGAGAATGTCCAGAATAGTATGTGACAAGTCCAACACCGTAACAGATGATGAGAATTAAAACAGCAAGAATAAACTTCTTTTTCATGTTGCCTCCTATTTCCACGATTTTGAAATCTTATTTTTCCCGAAAAATTTCTCAAGAACGAAGCCTCCCAGCTTCCCCAGAAAAATTGTCATGGCAATTCCGCCAATGACTCCAGCGATTACAGCAATGCCGGCAGCGATTACATTGTTATCATTTTTTAAAAGAACCTGATATGACACGAATGCAACCACGCCGCAGATCACCCATATCCAGAATGCTTTTCCCATATCTCCCTCCTCAGTTTTATTCACGATTTTGTATTATACTCTAAAATTAAATAAAAGTCAAGCTAAACACACAAAAAACGCCTGTTTAAGCGTTTTTTTGGAATCAAAAAACCCCACCAGGGGGCGAGGCTTAGATTATTTCCTTTATAACCTTTTCCAAAACAACTTCAACTGGGTCTTCTGTATTGATGAGAATCGCGTCGTGTTTTAGCATTTTATCCTTAAAATCCTTATACTCATTCAAAAGATATTTCTGCTCAGATTCATCTCTGGCAAAATCATTCGTATCTCTGGTTTTAAGACGTTGCAAAAAGATTTTTTCATCACAATAAAAGAGGAAAATTTTATCAAATATGTCCATATAATCATCCTGATTCTTTGCTAAGCCACACACGACAATCCTCTCTTCGCCCTCAGATTCATCGATTATTTCTTTAAGCTTCTTCGTGTCGCAATAATAATCATGAGCCTCCAGCCATTCTTTGCCAATGCCAGGTTGATAATCAGCTTTTTCTTTTGACTCCTTATGCTCCCAATGGCAAAGACCGTCAATCACATCAATGTCGAATGACTTAATTCCTTTTTTATTTAATTCATCAATTACGGTGGATTTCCCTACTCCGGAAATTCCTGTTATGTAAAATTTACGCATATTTATATTTTCAGTTTGATAAAAGCCATCGCGCCATAAAGGCCGACATCATCTCCGAAGCTGGAAATTTCCAAGCTGATTTCTTTTAAGGAAAGATTGCGTCCGATAGTTTCTAGCCTATGTTTCTGCTTGGATGAGATTCCGCCGCCAATTATGATATTTCTCTCTTTGAATTTATTTGAAATATCTTCCAGATGAAATTCCAAATCATCCATTACCCCTTTCCATTCATGCTCCTCCAAATCACTTCCTAATTTGCCAAATCTTTTTGAAATCCCATTGCCTCCGCATTTCACATCAACTTCTTGCAAATAAACTTGCCAGGGAATTTTTCGAGAATTCACTTCTTCATTTTCAAGCTTGACATGAGTTCCTCCGACTCCTGTGCCCCAAGTTATATATATAAAATCTTTATCCTTGCCCTGACCATAAAGAGCTTCCCCCAAAGAAGCGACCACAGCATCATTGTCAGCAAAAACCGAACAATTAAATTCTTTATGCATCATTTCAATAAAAGGCTTTCCCACCCATTCCGGCGAATTTCCTCCGGAGATCAATAGTGTCCCCTCCTCGTTGTATGTGCCGGGAGTGCCGATTGCAATTGCATCCACCCGGCCGTCAGAAATTTCTTTGATTTTTTCAGTCATTCTTCGAAAATCATCATCAAAATCCTTGGACAGTTCAAAACGCTCAATCTTTTCAAATTCAACATTTTCCAAACTCTTGGAGCCTGCTATTCGAAGATTTGTTCCGCCTAAATCGATTCCTACATACATGATTTTATTGTATCAAAAAACCTCGTTGGGGGCGAGCCTACCTGCTCGCCTCGCCAAAGCTTCGGCGAAGCGGGCCGGTAGGCAGGGTTGGGGAAATTACGGAATTAATTACTTACCTAAATACTTTGCTAGAATTTTGGATAAAAAAAAGGATTCAATTTCAGATTACATATCTGCAACTAAATCCCTTATGATAATTCGACTTTTTCCAAATCTTCGATGGTAAATTTTACATTATCACGATAATCAAGAAAGAAGACTTGGGGCCTTGAACTCTTATCCTTTCGAGCGATGACTAATTCATAATAGCCCGTGAGAAATATCATCTCCCGACCCTCGCCAGAATGCGGCACACTCATTATGGCCATGTGCGCTATTTCACGAATAATTTCATCCTCGAAGGAATACTTGAAATTTTTAGTGAAATTGTCTCTCCACACCCTAAACTCAATATCAACATTTCCTTTTCCGACTCCAGTCTGATTTCCTCGGATGAATTCAAAAAATGGATTTCCATTTTTATCCACCACGATCGTTCCGCCGAAAATATTATCGAAGAACTGGTTCAGTAAAACCTTGTATTGGTCCTGATTTTCAGGAGCAATAAAAGCGAAGATGAGCTCTATGACCTCTTTCCGATTCAGCCCTGCCTTGCCGATTCTGCCCAGCCCATGGTTGAGCGGTTCAAGTGAAACGAAAAACTTTTCAGATTCCATCTCGCGGAAATATTCTCCGCGATTTTTCAAGAACTCAGTCAAGAGGATGGTTCTGTGTTTATATCTCGGGAGACCCAGCCTTTCGACATTGGCAAAACCTACTTCCCTTTTTTCGTCGATCCTGCCGGCCAGATCCTTGTTGTAAGGCTGCAAAGCTTTGGCCCAATCATTGATATTGGCAGCATAATTTCCAGTTTTCTCAACCTTTGGCTCAAGCGAATTTTTCAAAGATCCATAACTCCTTTCGTAAATTTTTTGAAGTCTAGCATCAATCATCCAGATGCACGAATTCACCGCATTTTTCACATCTCCTGATCATTTGATAATCCTCAATAAACTCGACGAAGGTCTGCCATGATTGGCAACTCTCCTGATCGCACCGGGAAACATGTTTTTTGATGCCCAATAAAATAATAACAAACGCTAACAACGACCCTATGACAGGATGACCTTCACGGATAAATATGAAACCGAGGAAACCAGCTGCCAGAAATACTGCTATCAATTTCTTGTACGATGACATTTCACCCTCCTTGGCTTGAATTTTTTATTGTTAAGGAATTTCATATAAGTTAAGCATTTCCTAGATTGAAAGTCAATCCAAACAAAAACCCCGCCGGGGGCGAGGTTGGGAAAATTACGGAATTATCGCTTGCATATATTTTATAAAGCTACTTCAAGCATAATCATATCTTTGCATTGTATGCCGTCCTCAAAGATGAGATTTTTATAATTTTTTATAAAAAAATCCTTCTTAATTCCTGATATTCTAAATCCGCACTTCTGATAAAAAGCCAACTGGCTTATGCTGGAATTTCCGGTGCCGACTATCAATTTTTTTGCCCCTTCTTTTTTTGCTCTCTTTATAGCATCGACTATTAACAATTTTCCTATCCCTTTGCCACGCTCATCTTCCATAACGGCAATGTTCATAATTTCTAAAGTGTTTGAATTTTTTCCGGCCAGTATGTATATTCCAATAATATTATTTCCTCCAAACGCAGCAAAGCAATTCCCCTTTTTTAAATATCTGCCTATATTCTCCCGAGAAGGATCCGCTGAAAGCAAAAGTTCATATGGAGCATTATTGTTATCAATTTTCTTAATTTCGATATTGTTCATTTTGTTATTTACCCATAATCAAATTGTATCAAAAAACCCCGCCTGGGCAAACATAAGCTAAGTCGCCCACTGCACAATGGTTATTTTTGCTAAAAAAGAAGAGGTAATCCCTACCTCTCTTTATTCCTCCTTTAAGTTTTCGATACTACTGAAGCAATTCACCATTCACGTACAATCCGCCAGTAGAACCTGTCTCAGTGACCTCCGTAATTAAACCTTGATTGCTATTTCCCGGACAATCATCGCCCACCTCAGGAACAGTTCCATTAGCTACAACATTGCCGAATCCATTCAGATTAAATCCCGTTATCTGCTTTTTTTGTCTTGCTTCATACTCAACGGAGCCTTTTACCATTATGTGCTTTGGAACAGTAATATCATGAAAAATTGTTTGCGACTTAGGTCCGCCAGTAACGGTTTCCCATTCACAAGTCACATCATAAGTATTCAGAGTTTTATAAGAGAAAACTAGATCCTTAGCCTGTGCTTGCATTTGGGCATTATTCAGCCCAAGAACAGCCTGCACATCCCCCTTGCCAACAAATCCTGTGCCGGTAGATGAGTCAAAACTTACAGAAGCAAATACTGCAGTAGCGGCCAAAGCCAAGGTTGCAAAACTTGCCCCAAATGCCATTTTTTTCATTTTCATATTGTTTTCACCATCCTTTCTATATTAGCTATTTACTGCCGTTATTATAACACATAAATTTATCTGTCGTTAAGTAGGACATTACCTTCGTGACACACAGAGTCAAGGCAGAGTTATCCACTGCGGAAATAGCCAGTTTTGCCAAAAGCGGAGAACGGAGCAGATAGGATTTTTGGGTAAAAAAAGAGAGGAACTCAATCGCAAAATTCTGCAATTTAAATCCCTCTCGCATATTTAGGCAGCTTTGCCCACAAATCCATTCACTGGATTGTTTGGTATGATATACCCAGCTTCTTCCAGCAAAGCCACCAAGTCCTTTTCCTTCTTTGACAGTTTGTGCCAGTCTTTGCCGGCATAAATTTCTGCTGCTATTTTACAAATTTCTTCCTGCATTGTTTCCTCCCTTCTTTCGTTTTTTAATTCCTAGCAGTGGTAAATATTAACGAGCCCTTCTTATTCCGCCATATTTTCCTCCCCGTCCGCTTGATTTTCTGAGGCTATCAATGCCGTAGATTATTAATGGCTTTTTGCCTTTGCCGCGGCAATCATTGTGTCCGCTTATTGTCGACTGGAAAATATCATTCCGCTCTCCATTGCTATGATTTAATAAATAGCATAGCGCTTCACACACCGGACAAACTCCAAAATATGTATATGTAATAAGCATGGGTTTCATTTTTCACCTCCTCGTATAGTTTTGGCTACCTCTCCAGCTGGAAAGCAATTTTTTACTCAGGCATCTTCATTTCTGCTATCTGCCTTTGAATCTCAGCAAAGTCATCAGCAGAAGATAATACGACAACTGCCTCGACCTCCCGCTCAATATCGAGCGGATACATTTCATGCTCTTCACCGTCTGCGACGAACAGACCGCCGTCCAAAGGATTGACGCCCGCGTTTTCACCGATGAGTACCTTGCGTTTTTCGCCGTTAATTTTTGCAATAACGAGCAAAGTCACCCCATGCATATCATTTAGGTATCTTAATGCCTCAATCTTTGCTTCTCTGTCTTTCATGTCTGTACCTCTGTTTTTTGTTAGATTTTTTTCTGCTTGATTAGGCTAGTTCTTATTTCACTATCAGGATAGTTCTTCTTTTTGAAGGCATCCTTATTATTCCCCCTTGTTTAACCATATAAACTGTCTACGACAGTTGTTTTTTAAGGTGATACCAAATGATACACTAAAAACCTGAAAAGTCAAGCGAAATAACGACAAAAACAGGGTTTCCCCTGCCTAATAATTTTTGTTCAGTATCGTAATATTTTGCGATTAGTCCAATAGAGTCTACCCCTAGAAAGCCTGCCTGTCGGCAGACAGGGAGGTGATTCATGACGATCTAAGAGATTTTTTCGATAAATTTTTTAAGTTCTGGCAAATCATCTTTAGCAGTTTCCCAAACCAGCCGAATGTTGATGCCGAAGTATTCGTGAATCAGAAAGTTGCGCATATCAATCGCGTCACGGAATGGCAAGCCCGGATTCTTTTCAACGAACTCTTGGCTCAAATTATTGGCTGCTTCTCCTACTACTGCCAATTCCCTGATTACCGCGTCAACAGCCATCTTGTTGTTTTTGAATGCTTCATAGTCCATACCGGCAATATAACCTTCAATGGTATCAATGGCCTCGATGATGTGCTCCAGGTACGCTTTATCGTCTTTCATAAATTTTTTCAGCTTCTTTTAATACTTCGGCGCGAAAATATTTACTGATAGCTTCCGGAGTCAACAAATCCACTTCCCTGTCCACATAACTCTCCATATGCCTCTTAATCTGAGCCAGCTTGAAAAAACCAATCTTGGCAGTCGGCGTAAATTCAATCAAAACGTCCACGTCACTGTCATCTTTGAAGTTCCCATGGACATAGGAGCCAAAAAGCGATACGCTTTGAATATTTTCCCTCAATGGGTCTTGCTCCACGGCTTCTTTAATTTTCTGTTTTATTTCTTGTTTTCCCATATTGATAAGTTACCATAAATACAATCCAAAATCAATTCGTGTTCCATAGCAATGACATTTATCTTCCGTTAGGCAGACATCAGCTTCGTGGCACAAAGAGTCAAGGCGAGTTATCCGCTCCAGCGGAGAACGGAGGTAATAAAATTTTTTGGATAAAAAAAGAGGAGGCATCCAGTCGTTAAACTAAATCCCTCCGTAATTCGATATTTCGTGCAGGACATTTAATAAGTGCCTGCCATCTTTATTTCCGTATCTTTTTTGATGGGGACAGCATTCACAATCCCCTGTGCCTTCAGCCTGGCATCAAGATACTCGCAATGAAGCGGACACTGGCTCCTCTTGCAATCCGTGCAAGCCTTTGGTAATTTCATGACATTTTCCTTTCTGTTATTATTTTTCACTGAACGAGCAACAATATGTGCCTGCTTTTAACTTTAATCCCTGCAAACAAATATCTGACTGTTCCGAATAATTCTTGCATTTATCACATAAAGGTCTTGTAATAAATCCCATAACTCCTCCTGTTTTTACTCCTCTGCAAATTGGTATTCCTCGTATTCCTTTTTTGCTTCCTTTTTCGTTTCAAAAAAGAAAACATTGTGCCTGCCAAAGCCTCTTTTCTCCTTGCTTATTCCGTCTATCGCGTTGATAATTTCGTCCTTTTCATTAACGCTTATTATTTCTCCATAACAGACAGCAAAGCCTGAAGCTCCGTAATTCACTAACCACTTTCCGACCAAATCCTGAGTCAGTTTTTGAATCATAGTAGTCTCCTCATCTCGAGCAATGGCTTAATGCGAACTTGAGAGCATCTGCTTTTCCACTGGCACGGGCTATTTCACTGTCAAAATGCGTATTGCCCGCAGGATGCTTTTCCATGAGGTTAGTCCAATATACAAGCGAACTCTCAGCTAACTTTAATTCCTCCCTGACCTTGTCACCGTCTATTCTCATAATTTTTCCCATTTTTCCTCCTCTTTATTCAGTTTGGAAGTAACTTCATTGTATTGAAAACTTAGCGTAAAAACGCTGAAAAAGCAAGCTCAAGCGGAGAACGGAGCAGATAGGATTTTTGGGTAAAAAAAGAGGCCACGAATTGCGCTTCGTGAGCCTCTGTCTGTCAACTAATTTTAGCCTCTGCTTCCGTTCGCAAAAACGTACCAGCTACCATCAATCTTCAGTTCGCCATTTGGGAAAATCCCTGTGGTCAAGGCTTTGTTCAATTCCCCGAAGATTGTCTCTTTGCACGCCTTTGCATCAAAGCTGTTGCACTCGGGGAAATTCGCAAGCGCCATACCAATGCCGAAGAGATAGTTATCCCAGCGTTTACGCCAAGCATCAGGAATAGCAACGCCCTGAATTTCCAGCTCTCGTATCCAGCGACGTAGTTCGGAATCCTACATCCCTTTTGTAGCTTCCCTCAGGTCAGCCAATATGGCTTTAATTTTTTCTGCTTCCATCTTCACCTCCTCATAAAAGTTTATGTTCACAACTCAACTTTCCGTATCATCTCTAAATCAATTTTGTGTCCTCCTTTGTGCGAAATGACTTTTCCTGAAACCAGACGGTCGTGAGTAACAAGACTCAGGGCTTAGTAAGCCTCAAAAGATTCATAAATGCCCTCCCTCTTGTATATATTTTACTGTTAAGTTGCTTTCCGTTTAGTCCTCAATATTACCGAGGAATAACCCAGAAGTCAAGCGGAGTAATGGATTAAAAATGCATATTTTCCCACCGAGAAATGAATCATTTCAAGAGAGAAAACACAAAAACACCCTTTTGAGGTGCTTCCGTAATTTTTTGTTCAAGCAAATTCACATTCTTTTGTGATTAGTCCAATAGAGCTATTTATCATCTTGATATTGGGTCTGACTACAAAATCCATTTTCTGCTGCGACTTCCAAATTCCGGCTGCAAATTTTTCATCACTGCTTCGCCATATAACGATATGACTCGCAGTTCTTCAAAATTTTCGCTCGAAATTTGAAACTCTCGCGACGAAAGAGATTCTTTAGTCAGACCCAGCTCATTGATGACGACCATTTAGATTAATCCCGTCGCTCGTGAGCGACAGGAGTTCACCACTACTCCCTAGAAAGGAGGTGATCCATCGACAGCTTCCGCTACCGATGCCTTGTTACGACTTCACCCTTATTATCGATCCCACCGTGGTTCCTGCTATAAGACAGGAGCTTCGGGTATTACCGACTCTCTTGGTGTGACGGGCGGTGAGTACAAGATCCGAGAACGTATTCACCGTAGCATTCTGATCTACGATTACTAGCGATT
>DQBY01000002.1:0-637 GCA_003534085.1 Candidatus Moraniibacteriota bacterium
ACGCTGTTTTATAGTCAAAGTGCAGAGAACGGATATCGTCATCTCCCAGCAGAGGCTCTATTATTTTCGTTATAATTGTTTTAGTTTTTTCAAAACTTGAATCAAGGTAAACAGCGGCAATGACAGCCTCAAAAGTGTCAGCCAGAAAAGATTTTTTCTTGCGGCTGCCGGATATTTCTTCACCGTGGCCGATCAGAAGACATTCTCCTATCTGCAAATCGCTCGCGATTTGTGCCAGATTTTTCTCATTGACCAAAGCAGACCGGATTTGGGTGAGCGCCCCTTCGGGAGAATCGGCATATTTCTTGATAATTAAATCACTGACGCATAAGCCTAAAACCGCGTCGCCTAAAAACTCAAACCTTTCGTTATCGGAAACTGAAAGCTGCTGATTCTCATTCACATAAGAACGATGCGTCAGAGCGGTTGCAAGAAGACTTATATCGCGGAAACGATAGGCTATTTTCTTTTCCAGACTGCTTAAAATCTTTAATCGTTCTTTATCGATGCAAGACCTTTTCATATCAACTACCTGATTATTATATTAAGACGATATTATTTTTTGCGCCAGCAAATCCATTGCCCTTAAATACGGCAAAAGCCCCGGATACGCAACCGTTAAATTATTGAATAATCG
>DQBY01000002.1:701-4791 GCA_003534085.1 Candidatus Moraniibacteriota bacterium
GCAATCATCAGTTATTTTTCCTCGCATCCCACAGTGCTGGTAATAGGTGTTGTTCTCGTTATAATATTTTTCCTGAATTTCATTTTTAAAAGTTTGTTCAAATTAGTACTGCTTGTTCTGGTTATTCTATTTTTAACCATGGGTTATTATTATTTTATAGCTCCGGAAAAAGTGCCGGATCAAATCCAAGAAACCATCGAAACAATGAAATCCGGAGTTGAGGGGTTTACAGAAAAGGGCAAAAGTTTCTATAAGGACAGCAAGGACTTATACAAAAAAGGCAAAAATGCCCCGGGGGATGTGAATAGACTGCTCAAAGAGTCCGAAGAAGAGGTCGGGAAGAAATAACCTGATACTACAATAGATTAATTTCCATCGCACGGACGGGACAAGCGGAGACACAAAGCTCGCAACCGTTGCATTTTTCAGGATCAAATAAAACCTTTTGCGATTCCTTTTCAAAAGACAGTGCGCCTGTCGGACAAAAAGCGGTACAGGCTCCGCAATGAACACATTTATCGCTGTTCTGGCTTACACTTTTGGAAAGGGCCTCTACCTTGAGTCCCATTTCTTTTAAAAAACGGATGCCGTTATCAAAATTTTCCTTTGAACCGCTCAATTCCAGAACGATAACACCCTCGCGCCTCGGAAAGATTCTGGCCTTTAGAATATTAAAAACAAGATTATGCTGCTTTACCAGTTGATAAATTACCGGCTGCTGTACAATTTCAGGCGTGTAGCGGATGACTATTTTTTTTGAATACATACTTTTATAAACCCGATGAAATTGGTGATAAGATTAGGATATCAAAAGAGTATTGTCAAGGTAATTTAAAGAGACTCGCTGAAAACGAACACAGTGAAGTTTGAAGCGCTAGTCGAATTATCCCNNTATCCCAGGAGCGAAGCGACGTGGGATTTGAGAAAAATGCATGCTTTGTGACATCGTTAATCTATCGTAAGAAGCTTTTTCCAATCCAGCACAGCAAAAGTTTTGTGCAGAGGATGATCATCTTCCACGAGGTGATATTCCAGGTTTTTGAAACATTTCTCGGATATTTTTTTTACGATGTCGGGATTCACTACGTCATCTGCATTTCCATGGTAGACGATTACAGGAATGCTTAACGTTTTCTCATCATACTTTTCAAATTCAGGAAGATTCAACGCCGGCGCAAGCAATACCAATTTCTTTACCCGTTTTTCGTTTTCCATAGCATAATGAACAGCCATCAAGCCTCCATAGCTTGATCCTACTATGATTAAATTGTTTTTACCGGCAAGGATTTCGTTGAGCCTGGACATGCGGGCTTCAAAATCTCCCATATAATCTTCTATAATCATTTGGGGGAAATGTTTAGAAAAATACTGACCCTTCGCGCCCTGTGCCGTGCTTTCCAACCCATGAATAAAAACAAGAGTATTTTTCATTATTTTTCTCTCTTTATTTTCAAGATTTATAGTTGTGAAGATTATGTCAGTATGTTATCAATTCCGCAAGAAATTTAATAAAGGAGTCTTTGATTATGGCTTTGGTTTTACCCTTTAAAGCCGTTCGGCCGGACAAGAAATTTGTTTCTCAGGTCGCGGCTCTGCCTTATGATGTTATGACGAGAGAAGAAGCCCAAAAAGCCGTTGCCGGCAACCCTTTGAGTTTCATGCACGTGGAAAAATCGGAAATTGACGTTCCCGATGGAACAAGAAGTGACGATGCTCTCATTTATCAAACAGCAAAACTCAATTTTATTCAAATGCAGACAAAGGGAATCCTTCAGCAGGATGAATCACCCTGCTATTACATTTACCGGCAGCAAATGGGCGCGCAAATACAAACAGGAATAGTCGGTTTAATGAGCGCGGCGGAATATGATGCGGGAAAAATCAAAAAACATGAATTAACCAGAAAAGATAAAGAAGAAGACCGCATTCGCCATGTAAGCACGATCAATGCGCAGACAGGGCCGGTATTTCTCAGTTACAGAAACCGGCAAAGCTTAAACAAGATTGTCGATGGAATAACAGCGGGAACTCCTGAATATGATTTCACTGCCGAAGATGGCGTTAAGCATACAGTCTGGGTAGTGACCGACGCCAAACAAATTGAAGAAATCAAGAAAGAATTTTCCGAGGTCGATGCTCTTTATATTGCCGATGGACATCACCGCGCCGCCGCGGCCACAACCGTTGCCAGAAACAGACACGCTCAGGATAAATCCCCCGGTTCCGCAAAAGAATATGAAGCCGTGCTCGCTGTCTTCTTTCCTGACAATCAATTGAAAGTCATGGATTATAACCGCGCAGTCAAAGATTTAAACGGCCTGACTCCGGAACAATTCATCGAGAAAATCAGCGCCAGTTTTATAGTCAGTAAAAATTTTACGGCCCGAGCACCGCAGCAGCTTCATGATTTCGGCATGTACCTGCGTGGCGAGTGGTATAAAATCACCGTTAAAGAAGACCTGTATGACGCAAACGATCCGGTGGCCAGTCTGGACGCGGACATCTTGCAGGAACATTTATTGCGTCCTGTTCTGGGAATTAAAGATCCTCGTGTGGATGATCGGATCAAATTCATCGGCGGCATCAGAGGAATGGACGAACTGGAAAAACTCGTCAACAAAGATGGTTTTGCCGTGGCTTTTTCGCTTTATCCCACAACGATGGAACAAATCATAAAGGTTGCCGACGCGGGTGCCATCATGCCTCCAAAGTCAACGTGGTTTGAACCCAAATTGCGCAGCGGCATCTTTACCCACAGATTGGATTGATGGTTATAGGTTGTCTGACGAATGGAAGAAGAAACCCTTGACGAAATCCTTAATGGCGGCTTACGAATTTTCCAGAATAAAAAAGGATACCGTTTTTCCATAGATTCCATTCTACTTGCCCATTTTGCTTCTCTGAAACAACGAACCCGCTTTATGGATATTGGATGCGGCAGCGGCGTTATTCTTCTTATTCTGGCAAAACGTTTTCCGGGCACAAAATGTGTCGGTTTGGAAATTCAAGAAAGTTTTGCGGCGCTGGCCCGGAAGAATTGTCATTTGAATAATCTGGAAAAGCGCGCTGAAATAGTCCATGGCAGCGCTCACAACATAAAAAACATTTTTCAGGAACGTTCGTTTGATTCGGTGATCTTCAATCCCCCTTACCGTAAATTACATTCCGGCAGGATTAATCCTCTTGAAGAAAAAGCCATTGCCCGTCATGAAATAAAAGGGTCACTAAAAGATTTTTTAGCTGCCGCAAAATATCTTCTCAAACCTTCCGGCACGGTATTCACGATTTATCCCGCAAAAAGACTGGTTGAGCTTGTTTATCTTTTTCGTATCAACGGTATTGAACCGAAAAGAATGAAACTGGTTTTCTCTGATTTTTCTTCAGATGCGGAGTTTACTTTAGTGGAGGGCAGAAAAGGCTCCCGGGAAGAGCTTAAGCTTGAACCGCCTATTTTGATATATGACAAGCACCGAAACTACACAAAGGAAATGTCCGCCATCTTTAATGAGCTTTCTCGTTTTCCATTTGACGGCGGCGGCTGATTTCCGCCCGCATAACACGCTTTAACACATCCGCCAATTCAGAATCAGCCAGACCCTCCGTGCATTCGGCAATCATCTCCTTATCTCTTTTCTTTAAAGTAATTCTTTTTGCCTGGTTCTTTATTTCTTCGCCTTTTTCGGCGACAAGTTTATGTCCCATTATAAAACGGATTTCTTTTACAGTCGTCTTGCCGGAAAGCTGATTTAACTTATCGAGAATTTCTTCCTTAATAAAATGAAGTTGCTGGACCCAGACGGATGAAACTGTTTTGACAAATAAAGTGCCGTTTCTAAAAGAATCAGGCTGTGTTTGGGAAGCGATTTGCGAACCTACCGCTATAGGCCATAACTTACGCAGAGCATTTTCTTCAAGTTTTGAAGTCATACCCTTTCTTTTTAAGATCAAAAATAATACTTCGCCGATTGATTGTAATTGAGCCTGTTGTTTTCTTCTACGCATGATTTCTTCTGACACAATTTAAAAGACGGGTCAAGAGGACAATCCCCCTCCGCTGCGCTTCGGGGATAGTTTACTTTGGTATCCCTTT
>DQBY01000021.1 GCA_003534085.1 Candidatus Moraniibacteriota bacterium
TCCCTTTTTTATTTTTTGACTTATATTTCACTTAGGTTTCTGATATGGATTAATGATTCCAGCCTTATATTTTCCGGAGCAATTTCAGGCTTTATGTTCACCCAGACCACGCTCCTGACCGATGAGATGTCCGCCAGATTTATCGGATCTGACAGCAACTGCCCTTCTTTGTCATAATATGAAAATAAAGGATGTGATTCTTCGTTGACTATATATTCCGCAAGGACCAGCGCGCTATCCTCCGCGACAGGATAAGCAAGCGGGCTGCCGACCGGCTTCGTGATGCTTTTTTTCAGAAGATCATTCTCCAGATCCAAAAAATAATGGACGCGCTCGACTGCGGAATCGCCGTCAATATTGGAAAAGACCACCAGATCAAAACCGCCTGCCGATTTGATCGCAAAGCTTCCATCATCCGCTTGCCTGACTTCTCTCACATCTCTGATTATCTGATTGATTCCCCTTTCGGCCTGTCTGCTCGCTTGAGCCGTTTCCATGATGAAACCGTTGGATCTCCAGCTATGCATGAACAAGGCGTTAAAACCCAAAATGCCTATGGTGAAAATGCTTATCGCCACCATCATTTCCACTATGGTCATGCCTTTGGGATTCCTGATCGTCATAATTGGATAGTTATCTCTGACAAATTATTTCCCGCTTCAACAACGGCGCTCTCCTCCGCTCCGTCCTTCCTTGCTGTTACCGTATGCGAAGCATCTGCCAATGTTCCTGAGGATGGAAAATAAGCGTATCCGTATCTGTTCGTATCCGCTGAAAAATTACCCTGGCCGCCGTCGGAAATCTCAACCTGGGAATTTTCAATCGGACTGCCGTCTTCATCGACAACTTTTACCAAAATAGAAGCTATGCGCTTGTCGGCAAACACAGCCGTTACATTCATCGAGGTGTCAGGAAGAAGATCAAATTTATCGGCTGTGTTTACCGAAGGCTCCAGCCAGAGAAACCTGAAGGAGGAAGGATCATCTTTGAACGTAAAGAAATATGAACCGAAGGACATCCCTTCCAGTTCAATTGCTCCGTTCGAATCCATTTTCAGGTCATTTTTTTCAAAATAATAAACTTCTTTTGAAATAGAAGCGTCGTATCCTTTATTCTTTCCTCCGCTGAGGTCAAAAACAATATTCGCAACCGGATTGCCTTGCGGATCTTTCGCGTATAATTCTATGCTTGACATTTTATCCGTCCTGATCGTCTTTGAATTTATCACTCCGCCTATGACGCTCCCGTGGATGTCCTCCGGATCAAAAAGTGCCGACCTGGCATGAGTCATCACTTGAAAATAATTACCCTCATTTTTTCCATCCGGAGCTACCGTGATCTCATAAGTTTCCTGGGAAGGATCAGACTGATACAGCCATATTTCACCGGTCAGACCTGTCCTCTCAAAAGCATCCAGGACGGGATTGATCGCGTTGTTTTTTATCCTTACCCAAACCTGAGGAATCGGATTTCCCTCATTATCTATAATTTTCAATTTCAATATTCCTCCGGTAAAAACATCCTCTATGCCGGGCGGAGTAAATGTCGAAACCAAGCTTGCCGAGCGCGCGCCGTCAATGCCCCAAAAAGCCGTCACTTTGATCTTTTTATAGTCTATCGGATTTGGATCGCTTGGAAATATTCCGTCAAAATCGTCGTCGACAGCGATGGCATCCGTCAAAATCCTGTACTCTGTTCCGCTTCGGAACACTATCCGCTCAGCCTCTATCTTTCCCGGAACATCTCCTTCTTTTATTCCGATTTTGTCATAGCTCATATTCCTGATCGACTCCATCATCTCATTGGCCAAAGCCACGGCGCCGGCTTTTTTCTTCGAATCGATGATTGCCTGTGTCGCCAGCGCCCAGGATTTATAGAAGCTGGTTGTTATGACGGAAAAAATAAACAAAAAAACCAGCGCTTCGATCAAGGTGAAGCCGTATTTTTTCGACTGGCCGTTCCTATGGATTTGTTTTTGTCCTAAAAACACTATGGCTGATGTTACAATTTAATATTTTTTTTAAAATAAAATTTTGATATTTATTTTGTAAAATTAAAAATTATTTGATGTTCTCCAGCACGCTGTACATCGGTTGAAGGATGGAGATAGCGAAAAATCCGACAGCGCTTCCGATCACTATCATAAGCACCGGCTCTATGATGGAAGAAAGATTTCTGGTTTTCTGATCCACTTCTTCCTCATAAAATTCCGCCAGTTTCATAAGCACGGCTTCCGTCTTGCCGGTTTCTTCGCCGACTTCAAGCATCTGCGGAACCAGGACGGGAAATATTTTTTTTTCTTCATAAAATATCTTGCTCAGATTGACGCCTTTCTGGATATTTTCAGCCCCTCTCTCCAGCGCTTTTTTATAATAATGATTGCCGAGGGTGCGGGACAAAATTTTCAAAGTTTCCACGACTGAAATTCCGCTGCGGAGCAATGAACTGTATATCCTGGAAAAACGGGCGCAATTCACTTCGATGACGATCTTATTGACGACCGGGATGCTGATCGCCAGATAACTGAAAAATTTCTTCCCTTTTTCCGTTCCAGCCGATAATTTGACCCCCAGAATAAGAGAAACTATTCCGGAAAACACGATGAAATAATGATCTCTCATGAAATTGCTAGAGCTGATGATGAATTGCGTGGTCGGCGGCAGTTCGGCGTTAAGATCTTTAAAGACTCCGGTTATTTGAGGAACGACATATATCATCATCAATATCCCTATTCCGATCATCGCCATTATGATCACTGCCGGATATGTCATTGCCCCTTTGACCTTATTCAAAAGCTCATGTTCCTTCTGCAGCTGTCCGGCCAATATGTTCAAAACTTCTTCCAGATTGCCGCTCGCTTCTCCGACTCTGACCATATTGACGAAAAGCTCGTCAAAGATGGCGGGAAATTTGGCCAAGGCATCTCCGAAAGTGCTGCCGGACTGGATAGCCCCCTGGATCTCGTCCAAGACTTTCACAAATCTTTTATTTTTTGTTTGGGCGGTTATATTGCTGATCGCTCGCGCAAGGGGCAGTCCGGAAGATATCATTACGCTTAGATTTCTGGCAAGCATCATTTTTTCGCTGACCGGTATGGTAGCGAAACGATCCAGAAAATTAATCTTCCTCCGGTTTCCCTTTTCTTCCTCGAGCTGTTTTAAAGAGGTCAGAATAAAACCTTCCGAACGCAATTGCCCGGCCAGATCCCTTTCATCTTTGACATTCATCTCGCCGCTCTTCGTCTCCCCCGAAAAACTTTTGGCGGTAAAAAATATGCGCATAAATAATTTTTGATTTTAATTACGAAATACGAACTATACGAAATACGAAAAAAATATTTTACCCGCATAAAAACAGGTTCGTATTTCGTATATTTCGTAGTTCGTAATCATTCCTTGCTCACCCTCAGCACCTCCTCTATCGAAGTGACTCCTTGCATCGCTTTGACAAAGCCGTCCTCGATCATGGATAACATTCCTTTTTCTTTCGATCTTTCTTCTATTTCGCCGGTTGAAGCTTTTTGTGAGATTAATTTTGCCATATTATCGTCTACTTCCAGAACTTCGAATATTCCTATCCGGCCCTTATATCCGCTTCCGCCGCACTGATCGCATCCTCCGGGCTTATAAAACTTGATGTCCGTCCAGCTGTCGCTCTTTTTTATTTTTCCTTCCAGTATTCCGCTTTTTTTGATGCATTCCAACGCCTGACCAATATCGCAAACGCCGTCAAAAGATTTCAAGGCCTTTGCGTCCATCCTGTATTCTTTCCGGCACTCCGGGCAGATCTTTCTGACCAGGCGCTGAGCGATGACCACATTCAAGGTAGAAGCTACGAGGAAAGGCTCGGCTCCCATATCGCTAAGTCTGGGCAAAGTTCCGGCGGCGCTGTTGGTGTGCAAAGTCGAAAGCACGAGATGTCCGGTCATCGCGGCCTGGACCGCCATCTCCATCGTTTCTTTGTCGCGGATCTCGCCCACCATTATGATGTCCGGATCCTGACGGAGCAGGGCTCTGAGCCCCGCCGCGAAAGTAAGTCCGACTTTCGGATATATCTGGGTCTGATTTATCCTTTGCATCCTATATTCCACCGGGTCTTCCACCGTGCTTATATTTACATCAGGCGTATTGAGAATATCCATGACAGTATAAAGCGTCGTGGTCTTTCCCGAGCCGGTCGGTCCCGTGACCAGAATCATTCCGTTCGGTTTTCTTATCTGGCGATGGATGACTTCCAGCCCCTGTCCGTAAAAACCCATCCTTTCCAAAGTCAGTCCTTTCGAAGATTCATCCAAAAGACGCATCACTATTTTTTCTCCGTCAAAAATGGGCAGGATACTGACACGGAAAGATATTTTTTTTTCATCTTTCTCAATTTTGAATCTGCCGTCCTGCGGAACGCGATGTTCATCCAGTTTGAGATTGGACAATACTTTTATTCGCGCTATTATTCCCTGCTTCACCTGCTTCGGCAAGGTCATGGCGTCATGCAGAATCCCGTCTATGCGATATCTCACTCTGACCTCTTTCTCATCCGGTTCTATGTGGATATCGCTGGCAGACTGCAGTACCGCATGCTTGACCAAAGTGTCCACGATTTTTATGATCGGCAAGCCTTGCGCGATTTTTTCCAGATCTTCTTCCGCCTCATCCGAACCCGGCTCGTCTGAATTCTTATTGATGATATCGCCAAATTCCGCCTTCAAGCTTTTCTCATACTGTTTCAGGACGGCTTCGATGCTTTCTTCCGAAGTAAGGCAAGTGATGATCCTCAGGCCGGTTTTTTTCCGGATAAAATCGATAGTCTGAATATCTTCCGGATTCAGCATCGCGATCTTCAGATTCCGTCCGTCTTTTTCAAAAGCCACGATCTTATATTTTTTCGCGATGGGTTCGGGAACGATCTGCAAAATATCCGCAGGAATTATTTCTTTTGAAAGATCGACGAAAGGGACGCCTAAAATATACGCGTACAGCTTGCGCAGCTGCACCTCCGATATCATTTTTTTTCCCAACAAAAGATCGCCCAATCTTTTTCCTTGTGCCTGAGCTTCGCCAAAAGACGACTCGAGTTCGGCCTCCTTGACCATTCCCGCGTCTTTTATGAAGTCCCTAAGTTGTTCATTTTCTATCCTCATAACTCGCTAAGTTGAGCGAATATAAAAAACTAATTAGAACGAATTCGCGAGTTTTAATGTTTCTTTTATTTTTTTGACTATATCTTCCATCTTATAATTCGATTTCACCAGATAGGTGCTCGCTCCTTTTTCAAAAGCTTTTTCGATATCTTCATGGCTTTCGAGATTGGTCAGCAAGATAACAGGGATCCTTTTTGTTTTTTCATCCTGCTTCAGCTCAGCCAAAACTTCATAGCCGTCTTTCTTCGGCAGGATTATGTCCAGCAGGATAAGATCGGGATTTTCATCCTTTGCCAAGATCAATCCCTGTTCGCCGTCGGAAGCGGCCGCGACATCAAAATTTTCCTCCATCAAAAATTCCGAAAGCGCTTTCTGCAGGGACGTCTCGTCTTCTATTATTAATATTTTCTTATTCATCTTTTTTTTGCGCTCGACGCGCTATTATGGATTAAAATTTATTGGCATTGAAAAACTGAAGATCGTTCCGACATCTTCTTTCGACTGGAACCATATCTTTCCGCCCGACTGTTCGATGATATTTTTTGCGATATACAGTCCCAAGCCGGTTCCCTCTGTCTGGTATTTCACGACATTGTCGCTCCTGAAAAACTTATTAAAAACCATCTTCTGTTGGGATTCGGGAATTCCGACGCCGTTGTCCTTGATGCTGATAACCAGAAAATCTTTTATTTTTTCGCTCTTAATTTCAATTTTCCCGTGATTGAAAGTGTATTTTACCGCATTGCTCAACAGGTTCTCGATCGCTAAGCGCAATTTTTCAGCATCTCCGTCAACAAAAAATTCTTTTTTATCATCGAAAATGATCCTGATATCCTTGGCTCCTATCAGCGACGAAAGAGATTTTACGATATCGCTTATGATCCGGACCGGATTGATCTTTTCTTTTTTCAACATCAATTTTCCCTGATCGATCCTGGCTACATCCAGGAGATCTCCGACCAGCCTGGACATCCTTTCGCTCAATTGAGCGATATTTTCCAAGCCCTCTTTTTGTTTTTCATTCAGACCCTCTCTCCTCTTGGAGAGCATCAGTTCTGTTTCCCACCTGATGGCCGAGAGCGGCGTCCGCAACTGATGCGAGGCGACAAAAACAAATTCCGTCTTCATTTTGTTGACCCGCGCTATCTGTTCGACCTCCCGGATGATTGAGTTTCCTATCGAAAAAATAGCTATCACCACCACGCTTTCCGCAATGACCAGGATTGCCGGGTCGTCATAATTCCTCGACAAAAAGTATGTGGCGGCCATCGCGATGATCGTGATCAGCCCCATCATCATAAAAAGAAAGCTTGGCGTGCGCCATACGCTTATTCCAAGATCATGGGCTTGTTTCTTAAAATTGAGATCATTGACTATCTTCACTCCTATTTTTTATTTTTATATATTTTGACCCTTTCTCAGTAGTAATTATATCATAAAAAAACAATCTTTGTAATGTTTTCATAAAAAAACAGCCTTTGAGGGCTGTTCTTTGTCATCGCGCCAGATCGTTCAAAGTTTTTTTAAATTGCTCGAACACTTTCGGGCCTTGATTTTCAAAATTGGGCCAGAATCCGAGCTCCTCATCGCCATATATCACGATTCCTCCGTTCTGCTCTGTCAATGGATTTTTTTTGATCCGGCCGATCTGATATTTTTTCAAAACTTGTTCCAATTTAGCGGATAAAAGGATCTTTTCCAGGATTGCTCTGGCAATCTTTGGGAAAAAAGAGTCTTTGATTATTTTCAGATTGCCCGGATCCGGAACAAAATTTTTCTTATAGCCTCCTATCCAATCATTGGCGGCATGAAATTTTCCAAACTCTCCGCCATTAAAAAGCGGCGTCATGAAAGAATATTCGTGGGCGGAAAAAATATCTTTCACGCTGACCTGGAAATCATCGGTGATGAAATGATTGAGACAGATCCTGTTTGTTATTTTTTTCCCGTGCCTTCTTTTGCCCAAAAGATGGATAAGGCCCGTCAAGAAAAATCTGCCGGTGAATATTTTTCCTTTCTTGAAAGCGACCAAAATATCGATATCGCTCCGTCTCTCGGCATTTTTCATCGCCAGCCTGCCCGTGACTGCGACAAACTTGATGAAGGGAACGAAACGCAGCCACCAGACCGCTCGACGGGCGATCCGCATTTTCTGTTCGGAAATTTTATTCCTCCTGATCCTCTGCCCCACAAGATCTTTCCTTCCTTTCAGAAAATGAAACCCGTTGTCTTCTTCAATGAATCTTTTAATATTATCCGATTCCAGCTCAGTAATAATATCGTGCAAAGGATATTGTTCATTGATCCTTGATCCTTGATCATTGATCACTGTCAGATATTTCCAAAT
>DQBY01000051.1 GCA_003534085.1 Candidatus Moraniibacteriota bacterium
GAAAGCGTCCAGACTATTCAATTGTGATATTCAGTTTTTTTACAATAAAAAAGTTCCGTTTCGGGACTATTGCCTCTTTATTGTGCATACTAGTATAACTTTTCCGGCGAGGCTTGTCAATAGATGGGCTGACTATCTTTGTCCAAGGCTTGTTTTAGCCAAAAAAGCGCCTGCATCAGACGCTTAAAAAGTGAGGTTGTTTGACATCTCTGATCCTCGCAGCTCGATCAGTTTCGGGTATAATTTTTTTCCGCCAACCTAAATCGGAATTATTTTTTAGATCGCCTGTAGATCAATTTTCTCACTTCCTCGATCACAACGATAGAAAAAGCGACTAAAACTATCAGGATCCAATCGACTCCTGCCAGAGGAGAAGTTTTCAGAATTTTTTGGAATAACGGATTATAAACAGCAAGCGTCTGAAGGATGATGACTATTCCGGTAGCGGCCAGCAAATACTTGTTGGAAAAAGGATCGGACCTGAAGATAGAATAGACGTGGGAGCGGCAATTCCAGGCGTTGAACCATTGAAAAACCGCCATGACTGTCAGGGAAACGGTCCAGGCTTTTTTCAAATCGCTTTCGTAATACATCCCGAACAGAAAGAGCGTTCCGATCGCCATCGGCAAAGCCATCAATATCATCCGCTTGATCATCAGCTTGTCGACCAGGCTCGCTTGTTCTTTTTCGAATTTTTTTTCAAGCAAGCCGGCCGATTTCGGCTCCATCGCCAATGAAACGTCTAGAAATCCGTCCGTCACCAGATTCAACCATAAGATCTGAGCAGCTAGGATCGGCAACGGGATGCCGAGCGCAATCGATCCTATGATAGTCAGAGCAATTCCCAAATTGGTGGAAAAGAGATATAAAATCACCTTTTTTATCGTCTTGTAAATATTTCTGCCCTCCTCCACTCCCGACACGATGCTTCCAAAATTATCATCCAGAAGGATTATATCCCCCGCCTCTTTGGCAACTTCAGTTCCGATCTTGCCCATGGCAACTCCCACGTCGGACGCGGTAAGCGAAAGAGCGTCATTGACGCCATCTCCGGTCATAGCGATTTTTTCTCCCCTGATCTTGTAGGCATTTATTATTTTCAGCTTATGCATCGGATTGACTCTCGCGTAGACAGTGACTTTGTCTATTTTTCGGCTCAATTTTTCCTCGCTCAGCTCTTCCACTTCTTTTCCGGTCAAAATTTTGTCGCCTTTTTCAAAAATTCCGGCTTCTTCCGCGATTGCGACAGCGGTTGAAGGATAATCGCCTGTAATCATAATAAGTTTTATGCCGGCCTTCTTCACCTTTTCCACAGCTTCAAAAACGTCCTCTCTGATCGCATCTTTTATTCCCAAAAAACCGCCAAAAACTATTTTCGGCATTTTTTCAGGGATACTCTGCATATCCACCTCCTTAAATCCAAAACCGATGACCCTCAATCCCTTCTTTGACATTTCATCAAATATCGTTGCAAGCTTTTTTCTTTCAGATTCGTCTATTTTTTTTATTTTCCCGTCGCTCCAGACATCTTCCGACATTCCTAAAATTACTTCCGGAGCGCCGATGGCCGAAAGGAACGGAACGGATCCGTCCGAATGGAGGATGGCATGATATCTCAACTCATAATCAAACGGAAATTCGTCCAATTTTTTCATTTCTTCCTCCAGATCCTCCTTATTGAACCCGATTTTTTTGGAAAGCACCAGATTGGCGGCTTCAGTCGGATCGCCCGAAAGCTTCCAACTCTTGTTCTTCTCTGAAAAAGAAAGGTGGGCATTGCTGCATAAGGCTGATATTTTTCCGGCCAAGAGCAGGCCTTGATTATTGAGCGGCTCAAGAAGCTTCCCTTCATGGGTGATTTCTCCTTTCGGCTCATATCCGCTGCCGCTTACTTTGAAGAATTTACCTCCGACAAAAATCTCTTCGACGATCAATTCATTTCTGGTAATAGTCCCGGTTTTGTCCACTGCTATTATGTGGGTCTGCCCCAAAGCCTCGACAGCCTGAAGCTTTTTCACCAGTACGTTCATACGGCTCATGCTCCAGACTCCTTTAGCCAAAACCAAAGTGACTACGATCGGAAGTCCTTCCGGAATCATGGCGACGGCAAGCGCTATCACCAATGTCAAAATTTCACCGATCGGAACCCCCTTGATGAGCTGGATGGAAAAAATCATGGCGCTTATGATGCCTACGGCCGCCAGGATAAATTTGGAAAGCCCGTTTATATTTTTTTTGAAAGGAAGATCGCCGTGAAGACTTGCCATCTTTTGTGAAATTCCTCCGATCACCGTGTCCTCTCCAGTCGCGAAAACTACCGCGCGCGCGTTTCCTGAAACAGCGTTAGTCCCTTTGCAGACGATGTTTTTAAAAGCAGTGTCATTGGGATCATCTTTCAGATCGACCGTCTTGTAGACCGGCTGCGATTCTCCGGTCAATGAAGCTTCATTAACTTTGAAAGAATCTGAGAAAATCAAGCGCGCATCGGCCGGGATCTTTTCGCCCTCCCGCAAAACTAGCATATCGCCCCTGACAACCTCTTCGTCGGAAATTATCATCTCCTCTCCGTCTCTCAACACGGTAGCATTTGTTTTGGTAAGGTTTTTCAATGCCAAAAGCGTGTTTTGCGCTTTGCCTTCTTGGATCATTCCGATGATAGCGTTGAATGTCAGAACAAAAAGAATCACGGCCGCATCTGTCTTATCTCCCGTAAAGAAAACGACCATCGCCGCAAGCAACAGGACATAAATGAGCGGGCTCTTGAATTGCCTGAAAAATATCGCGAAGACTGTGTCAACTTTTGCTTCCGGAAGCCTGTTCGGACCAAATTCGATCAAGCGCCTCCGAGCCTCTTCCGAGCTGAGGCCGTGCTCGAACGAATTGAGAGAATTAACCAGTTCTAAAGCGGAAAGTTTGGAATATTCTGCCGGTGTGAGTTTTTGCATAAAATAAAATTAAAATAGCTTTGAAAAAAAGTAATACGCCAAGACTAAAGAAAATATCGTTTGCAGAATAATGACAGATACGCTGCCTAAAATAACTCCAAATCCGGCTTTCAGAGAACCTTTGAAATTTTTTCCGCCGTGCATTTCTCCAATAATCGCTCCGATAAATGCGCCTAAAAATATTCCGAGCGGAGGGAAGAAGAATATGCCGACCACTGCGCCTGCAATCGCGCCCAATAATCCCATTCTTGAAGCTCCAAAAAATTTTGCCCCCAGAATAGGCGCGAGATAATCAATGGCGAGCAACGCTGCCATGACAACTCCAAAAGCAATCAGACTTCCGGATGAAACAACTTCTTGTCCTTTGGCAAAAAATAAAAGGACGAGCCCGATGTATCCGAAAATAGGTCCCGGCAATGCTGGAACAATGCTCCCGATAATTCCCAAAACCACAAAAACGGCTCCGATAATACTTAGAGTGTCCATACCAAGTTTTAATTATTATACCTATCTAATTGTGCTTTGAATTCCAGGGCGTAAATGTCCCACATGGCTACGAACAACGCCAAAAATATCGGCCCTATGATAAGACCGGGAATTCCGAAAAGGGCAACTCCGCCGAGAGTGGAGAATAAAACCATGAGCGGATGCATCTGGGTATCCCTCCCGACCAATTTCGGTCTTAATACGTTGTCTATCGTGCTGATAAAAACTCCGCCTGACAGGATTATGATTCCGGAAACGACGTCGCCGAAAAAAATCACGAACAATCCGACCGGCAACCAGACAAGTCCGACTCCTACCGAAGGAATAATAGAAATGATGGCGGCCAAAAGTCCGAAAATTACCGGTGAAGAAACTCCTGTTGCCGCGAATAGCATGCCCACCAAGGCTCCCTGCCAGACAGCGATCATTGTCGTTCCCTTGATCATCGCTCGTGAAATGGAATTGAATTTTTTGATCAAGACATTCTCATGCTCGTCCCGCAAAGGACTAAGTTCCATGATTTTTCTGACCAACTTTTTCCCATCGATCAAAAGATAAAACAGTGAAAAGAACATGATGAACATCGAAAATACAAAATGAGCCACACCCTTATAGATGCTCTGAATTATGAGAAGGGCATTCTGAGAAAAACCTCTCAGCCCTGAAATTATAGCGTCCTGATCGGCTATTCTGTTCAGATCGACTCCGATAAAAGACAGAGATGAAACAGCTTGCGCCACTTTGTTAAAAGTTCCCCTGACAGCTTCCGGGTTTTCATTCAGACCGCTCAGAATATCCTGAATCTCATTTATCACCAGAAGTGCGATCAGGATTACCGGAATTATGATTATTAGCGCGACCAAAAGGCAAATCAGAGCGGAACTCAAGCCGCTTTTTCGGAAAAGCTTCAACGATGCCTCATAAGCAGGACTGAAAAGATGCGCCAAGATGGCCGCAATCAAGAAAGGGACGATCAAGGGCTTCATGATCAAAAACGCCAAAAAAGTTATTCCGACGAGCGCGGCAAAAAAGAAATAAACATTGTAATTCTTCAGATGCATTGATTTATTATATCACAAATTGCCTGAAGCTATAAGCCCTTCCCTTCCAGAAATTTCCTGAAATACTTTTCTTTTTTGCGTTCAAAATCCGCCAGCATTCCTCCATATCTTTTGGGAGAATAAAAACAGAAAGGATTAGGAATTTCGTCCGGATCCAAACAGCATTCCATGTCGATATGCACCGGCTTGCCTTGAGTGCTGATTCCCGGTTTGTCTTTTTCTTTTTCGCACACCATCCGGCCGAACTTATCTAAGTTGAAAGTGGCGGGCCGCGCAGCGATTATTCCCGGAGCTATGAATCCGCGAGGGACGCGGGAACGGTTGTTCGAGACAGCTTCGACCTGGATGATATCTTCCGGAATCGGATCAAATTCCGCCTCCGCCTGTTCGATCTCCTCCGCCTCAGCCGTTTCCACCAGATCAAAACCGGCGGTTTCCATAAAAGAGACTTCGTCAGCCGGACCTTCCAGGATTGATTCTTCATGCCGATCAAACAAAATAATGACGCTAAAAACTATCAGGAAAACCGGACCGGCCAAGAAAATTTTTTTTGCTTTAAAAATGTTTTTTTTCAAAGGTTTGGATTTATTATTATAAATATAACTTAAAATGGACCCTTCATCAACCGATCTGCCAAATCAAGAGCCACCGCGCGATGGCTCTTGAATCCTTTATTTTTATTTTGATTTGATTTTATTTTGCTTAAAATTATTACTGAGCTTCTTGCTGCTGGACCGCCTGACCCGAAGTTGTGACCATCACAGTGTCGGAATTTCTGGAAAATCTGTTCAGGGTGATTTTTCTGACATCAGCCCTCAATGCATAAGTGGTATTCGGATTCAGATTGTCCACGACTATCTCAGCGCGTCCGTCGCTGTTCAGTTTGGTTCGAAATTCCCGCCAGATTATCATTCCCGTCCTCCGGTCTTCGATCCTCACCCGCATCGCTACTTCATCTTTTTTCCTGTCTTTGTGTCTGATTGACAGAAC
>DQBY01000032.1:0-11512 GCA_003534085.1 Candidatus Moraniibacteriota bacterium
TCCGGCTTCAAACCGTATCTTTCAATCACGGCAGCATCATCATAAATCACGATGTCGCTCATCCCTCTTCGAAGCGCGTACGCTTTCGTTTTTGGACTGACCAATTGAAGCACGTCCAAGTCCCCCGTCACGATGATGCTTTCAATTTCTTCCTCAGACTTTTCCGCCTGATCCACCATCGTTCCGATGATGTCGTCCGCTTCAAATCCCTCTTTTTCAAAAATCGGAATATTGAAAGCGCGCACCACTTCTTTGACGCGATCAAACTGCGCGTACAGTTCATCCGGCGCCTTGATCCGCTTGGCCTTATAATCCGCATACTCCTTGTGCCTAAAAGTCGGCGCTTTCATATCGAAAGAAGCCAAGATATAGTCCGGCTTGATATCGTTCAAAACTTTCAAAAGGATGCTGGTGAACCCATAAACCGCGTTCAAAAGCTCGCCTTTCTTGTTCGTCAAAGGTGGCAGCGCGTGATACGCCCGATGCACGATCGCGTTTCCGTCTATCAAGACCAGTTTCTTGCCCCGTGAAATTCCGCCGTAAGCGGACGATTTCACCGGGGTTTCTTTTTCTTTAGCCATATTCTTAGTATATACGCCGAGAAAATATATTACAATTTATCCCAGATAAACTGAAACCAAATCCTATAATTCTCCGCCAACTCTTTATTTTTCATCACAAAAATCGTACCTTTTTCTCCAAAATTGCCGACCTCTGCACTATTAAAAGTAACCACGTAATCACCAAAAATATCACAGACTCCCGGTGTCGAATAGGTCTTTGGCAGAATCTTATATTCTCCGCCAACTTTAGTAATTGCTTCCGGCATTTGCTCTTTTACCCGATAATCAAATATCGTGCGATATTTTACTTTTTTCTTTTTCATTTCTTTCTGAAAATTTTCCAAAAAATAACTAGGGATCCCGGGCGTGAACCAAAGAGCCTTAGCGCCTAAAAAACAAACGGGTTCCCCCACGCGCACCAAGTCCCGCATATAATTCTTAAAGCCCTCTAATCCTTTATATATAAACGCCATTTCTCCTAAAGGTTTCTGATGATAAATCCCATTAAGTTCCGGTAAAATTTTATTAATGCCAACTTCTTTCTCATGAATAAGCTCTAGCAGTTTTTCCGGATTGACTGGACTATAAATATTTTCTCCTGCCTGAAAAATCTGAAAAGTCAAACCCTTTTCCAACAAACGATTCAAAGAATCGTACACATTGCGCCGATGGATGTTACTCTTTTTGGCAATTTGAGTCACTGAAGCTTTCCCTAAATGGATCAGCGCTTCATAAATTTTGGCTTCATTTGGGGATAAGCCAATGCTTTCAAGTGCATTTTCGTACATATATTTGAATTTATTGTGGGATATTACTACACCTCAGGGGATAGTTGGCCACTCTTTTAATATACTATAGACTTTCATATTGATTGTCAAATATCATTTTGTCAGCCAATATTCATTAAAAATTTAACTGCAAAAAGTTTAGCATGTAAATACTGTAATTTATTGTCCGTTTTCAACGGCGAATTTACCTCGCATAAGGTGAGGTAAGGTATGGAACCTTTCCAATTCAAGGAGGATGTGACTATGTATGATGTAAAAGTCGTAGTTGAAGGAACTGGCAGAGGACTTTTAATGCACAAGTTCAGTATTGCAGCATCGGCAGGGCTTGAAAACGAGGTAAAGAAAGCGAAGGCCGTGAAATTCACGCCGGAAGTGGATGCTGAGATGGTGGCTTATCGTTTGGACAAGGTTGATGGGCAGGAAAAAGGCCAGCTTTGTTTACCGGCAGAACATTTCCTCTCATCGATTACTGCTGCTGGTACCAGCTTTCAGAAAAAGGGTCAGGGAAAGAAGACCTACAAAGGGGCCTTCCAGGGTTCAGTTGAGGTATCACCGGACTATATCGGTCTTACAAATGTAAGCGGAAATGCACTAATGGATTACGAAATCGACAGTCGTCCGGTGCGTATCAAAGCAACGCAGGGCAGAATAATCCGTCACCGTCCGCATATCAAGATATGGCGTGCTTCATTCACTATCCAGGTCGCCGATGACTCCATTCCTTTGGAAGTTGTCCAGGCAGCTCTCGAAGAGGCTGGCAAAAGCAAATGTGTCGGCGATTACCGCCCTCGCTATGGACAGTTCAGGATTGTCAGTTTCGAGCAATAATTATTAAACTCACTTATCTTATGGCAGGGTATGGTGGGGTATGGTGAGGTATTGTCCGGTACGGTACGGTGAGATGAGGTTGGGTAAGGTAAGGCATAGGTGTGACTCAGCTTCTTGAGTCACACCTAATAAATAAAATTACAAAAAGCTTTCTTATTTCATATAGATTTTATTTGCGGTATGGTCAAGTATGGTAAGGTTGGGGTCTGGTCGGGTCCGGTGCGGTAAGGTAATGTGTGGTCTGGTAAGGTAAGTGTGGTAAGGCAAGGGCGTGGTTCAAACGAGCCACGCCTAACTAAATTGAAAAATAATTTTTTATAAATTTGTTATGGTGTGGTCTGGTTAGGACAGGTCAGGTCCGGTGCGGTACGGTGATGTCCGGTCTGGTAAGGTATGGTATGGCACACTCAAGAACTAATTTATAAAAATTCATATTTTAGCTGTATAAAATTTTATGGTGAGGTGAGGTCCCGGAATGGTGGGGTCTGGTACGGTTGTGTTCGGTGTGGTGTGGTGAGGTAGGGTATGGTATGGCTCAATAGTCATACCATACAATCAAATATCCCAAATGGAAGTCTATTGAAACCCAATAGACTTTTTTTATCTATAAAATATTTTTACTTAGAACAAAACACTGGAATAATAATGCTATATTCGAACAATTCCAGCATTTTTTTACGCCAGCGAATCCCACATGAAGTTAAATGCTGCTTTTTGGATCTGATTGATTTCTTCGCTTTCAATTACAAGGGCTGTTATTTCTTTTTTAAACGTAAACACGGCTGTTTTTTTGCTCCACATCAAAATTAACCCGTGATGCACATAATTTTTTGGCATTAGCCTGACTTGCCGAAGCTCGGAAATTCCAAGTTCTTTTCGCTCTCTCGCTTTTTCTGATTCTCGCAAAATTGTCCGGACCGGGATTTTCTTTTTTATGCGCTTTTCCAAGAATTTCGGCCAATAATCTCCAAGAATTTCAAACAGATCTTCCGCTGAGCTTAATCCCATGATCTCATCAGCTTCATCAAGAATTTCTTCCAAAATTAGTTTCATATTTTCTTTCCCTTCATAAAATCGGACCGTTGGCTGAGACTTGAAGGCGCCATAGAGAGCATTGAACTGCGGAAGCGCTTTTTTGAAAACTTCTATATTTTCTTCCGACCGGCTGATTATTTTTTTCGGATCTTCGGCGGAATAATATCTGATATTCTTTTTCTTGAATGAAGAAGCAAGCCCCTTTTCTTTTAAATTTTCCAAAACTTCATAGCAAGTCGCGCCGGGAATTTTAGATTTTTTGCTGATTTTGTACACCGAAGCCGATCCCAATTCCAAAGTTGCTAGATAAAGAACTGCTTGCTTTTCGCTTAGCCCATAGTTTTTAAGTATTTTCTTGAGTTCCATAGTTCTAAATTAATCGTAAAAACCGATGATTTTTTAATAGTCAAATAGTAGCTTGTTTAAGGTAAAATGTCAAGCATGCTATAACTTTTAATCTAAATAATTGATTTTATTTTTAAATAGAGTAAAGTTAGGAATCTTCTTTGAAGATGCAGTTATTTAAAAATTGAAAGGAATAATATGGAAATTTCAATTGCAGAATTCCTAAAGAAGGTTGCCGGATACGTAGGTGGACAAATAAAAATTATGGATAAGCAAAGCTGTCACATTTATTGCGGTGAGACAGAAAACATCTCCGACACATCCATCGAAAAAAACTATCTTGAGATAACATTTAAATGGCTTGCACGAGGAGAGGACGGATTCCCTATCCCAGATCAATGGATTCATGAAAAATGCCTCAGCAATACAATATTCCTTCCTAGCTACCAAGCAAGTTATTATCATGGCAGACTTTACCTTACCTCAGCCCATAAGACTATTACTTTTTATCCGCCAGGCATCCTAAGAATCCATCCTGGAAGTGTTAAGGAACGGAAGGAATAACCTTCTTTGGATAAGCATTTCGAGAATGGTTACGGCGAGGAAAGTCGTTGCTCTGCATCAGCTAACTTATTAAAGGCAGGTGTCGGAACTCGACCCTGCCTTATTTTCCAATTCAAGTTGATCAGGATAGAACCTATTTGCAAAGAGTAGATTGAAAAAATCTCCATTGGAGCTGCAGTTATTTTACAAATTGAAAGGGGAAAAATGAATACTAGAAAGAAATACGACAAAAAGGAACACAAGAAAAGATACGCTATGGCTCGCAAAATCTTGGGTGAAGATTTCATTTGTCACAAAGAAATACAGGAGGCAAGAAAATTAAAGTATAAACTTGACTGGGAAGACACCCTGCGCATTTATCGGATCCCTCCCACAAGCGTACTGAAATGGCTACATAAAAGAAAGTATCTTTTAATAGCCGGACCTCCATCAAAAATGTCACTCAGTGACATATATGATCTCAAACCCAAATTTTTCGGGGTATATAAGAAAGCTTTTGCCGGAATGGATTATGATAACATAAATCCAGGATGGTTAATGA
Organism: Candidatus Moraniibacteriota bacterium; assembly: GCA_003534085.1. GTDB lineage: Bacteria > Patescibacteriota > Minisyncoccia > Moranbacterales > UBA2206 > UBA11098. Next base: position 4,665 of record DQBY01000032.1, read on the forward strand.
TTTCCAAGGCGCCCCAAATTTTTGGATATAAAAAATATAAAATCCAAGAAAGATGTGCTCTTTCCGGAGAATATGTACCAAATATCGCCCAAATCGCTTGGGCAATAACTACATACAAAGAAGTTCGGAACAAATACTTATTGGGAAGAGACGAGGACTTTTGCGATGTAGTAGTAAGAACATCAACTAAGCCTTATGACCACACTGGCAACCATTCCATTATCGGCTTATTTGACAAGTATGGTCTTCATATTGGCAGTGATTCAGATAATGCAGATGACGAAAATTGGCAAATGCTTTTCGCTCGGAAACCAGAACGCCATTATGTCCTTTAAATCCAGTTCAGCAAAAGGCAGGCGTCGGAACTCGACCCTGCCTGTTTTTTTGTCAGAACCACTGATTTTCACTGACAGCACCTGAGGACACTGATTTTTCTACCAAAAATTAGATCCCTGCCTGCCGGCAGGCAGGCCGGATCTCCGCCAGGGGCGGGTCCGGGATGATAATAGAAGTTATGTGAAAATCTTTTGGTTCAGACAATAATTCATGTGAAATCACGTGTCTTCAATGATAATCAGTGGTTCAGACGTTTCATCTTCGCCACCACCAATTTAATTTTTTCATAGCTGATTTCTTCCGGCAGGAACTCCTTGATGGGATTTAATCTTTCAGTGCTGCCGGCTTTGGCGATGGCGGTCATGATTTTGCCTTCTTCGAGCGGAGTTATCAGATTTTCAATATTCAATTCTCCGCCGGTCGCGTACCAATCGATCAGATGATTCATGATTGTCGGCACGCCCAAAGATCGCATCCTGGCAATTTGTTCCGGCGCGTAGCCCTTCTGATACAGATTCACACTTTCTTTGACAGTGCCGGACAAAAGCTGGCGTTTTACTTTTTGATAGAAAGATCCGCTCTCATTTTCAGCTTTCTTTTTCCATTTCAGACAAACATCGCAACCTTGGCAATTTTTTTCCATATGCTTCAGTTCCGGATCGTCGAAATACTCCAAAATAGTCTTTCTCCGGCAATATTTTTCTTCGACATAGTCCAGCATCCTGTTGAGTTTGTCATATTTTATTTCCGTCACGCGGTTTATTTCCGGCCACGGCTTGCCTTGATCCTGCATGATCTGGCTGTTTCCCCGGATGAAAAATTTGTGCGTGGTCGTATCTTTTTTGCTGTGAAGCAGGATGCAAAAAGCTTTTTCCCCGTCGCGCCCCGCTCTTCCGGCTTCTTGATAATATCCCTCCAGGCTCGACGGCATGCCGGAATGGATCACGAACCGCACATCCGCTTTGTCCACACCCATCCCGAAAGCGATGGTCGCCACGATGGCCTTGAATTTATTGTCCATGAATTCATTCTGGATCTTCTCTCTCTTGGGCGCAGCCATGCCGGCATGATACGCCGCGGCGCTAATTTTGTTTTCCCGCAAAAATTTCGCCAGACTTTCCGTTTCTTTTCTGGTCAAAGTGTAAATTATCCCCGAGCCTTCGATGGATTTGGCAAGACGCAAAACCTCAAGATATCTTTCTTTCGGCTTGATATTTTTTTGGACGAAAAATTTCAGATTCGGCCGGTCAAATCCGCGCACAAAAACTTTCGGATTTTGGAGCTCCAACCTTTGGATGATATCTTCTTTGACTTCCGGCGTGGATGTCGCCGTAAAAGCCGCTATGATCGGGCGTTTTTCCAGCTTTTGGATATATTTTTTTATTTCCAGATAATCCGGCCGGAAGTCATGGCCCCACTGCGAAACGCAATGAGCTTCATCCACCGCCAGCAGAAATATTTCTAATTTTGAAAATATCTCCCTGAACTCAAAACTGCCGAATCTTTCCGGAGCGACGTACAAAATTTTTGTGCGCCCGTTTCTCAGATCATCGATCCTTTTTGCAATTTCCTCCTGGCTGAGTGAACTGTTTATGAAAGTGGCCGAAATTCCACGCGCGTTCAAGCTGTCCACCTGATCCTTCATCAAGGCGATCAAAGGCGAAATGACAACCGTAACTTTATCGCTGATGATCGCGGGCAATTGGTAGCAAAGAGATTTCCCGCCTCCGGTCGGCATGAGCGCCACCACGTCTTCCCCGCCCAAGATCGCTTCCACAATTTCCTTCTGCCCGGAGCGGAACTCGGAAAAGTTAAAATATTTTTCTAAATTTTTTTCAAGCATTTTTTTATTATAGCAAAAAAACAAAATCAAATTATTTTAACAATCAAGCATTGAATCCTATTTTATTTTTTGGCTTCTCATCTTCTTTCAGTAATAATCTCAAAGTGTCAAAAACAATCTTGAACTGCTTATCATATTTCTTTTCCATCTGATCCAGTTTTTCTTGCAGATCTTTATGAGAGATCAGCATCTTTCTGATTTGCGTAAAAGTCCGCATAATTTGGATATTGACCTGAATTGCTCGTTCGCTATTTAAAACGCTTGAAAGCATAGCTACGCCTTGTTCAGTAAAAACACGCGGCAAATACTTTATATTTTGCCCTCTTTTCAAGGTCACAATTTGTGACCTTGAACGTTTATGTTCATTTCTGTTTGAGGTGCCATTTTGGAACCTCAAAAATATCTCCGCTTCTTTATTATTCAATTGGAACATGAAATCTGATGGGAAACGTTTTTTGCTCCTCTTGACGGCTTGGTTTAAAACTTTTGTTTCCACCCCATAAAGTTCCGCTAAATTCTTATCGAACATAACCTTTTCTCCACGAATATAATAGATTTTTTGTTGAATTGTCTCTTGTGGAATTGTTATTAATTTTTTCATATTTTTATTTTAAATATTTTTTAACTTGAGGTTTCAAATTGAAACCTCAAACTTTATTCTTCAAGATACCAAATTGGCACCTTGAAACTGTTACACAAACGGGCTGCCCATTTTTTGGACAGCCCACGGTTATTTCTCTCTTATTGCAGATATTGCTTCAATCCCTCCAGTGTTCCAGCAAATTCCGGGAAGTGTTCTTTGAAAAGCATGACGCGATTGGTCACTCTTTCGCCTTTCTGGTTCTTATATGACTCGGCGATAGTCAGATAATTGGTCCCTTTGATAGTTTTCTTCACATCGAAGAAATATGTTTTTGTTCCCGCTTTGACCATTTGCGAGAAAACTTTTTCCGGCATGTTTTGCGCCGGCACATTTTGCTGCTGCATTTTGTTTTTGTCCCGCACTAACTTTGCACGGCTTTTGGCCTCAAGCATCAAAGATGCTGTGTAAAGTTAGTGCTGGATTGTGACCCGCGCCTCAAACGCGGGTTGTTAAATTATTAGCATAAAGGATCTGCAGATCTTCTTTATGGTGATATTGTAACACTATCCATATCACTGTCAAGTTCTCTTCTGTGGATAAGTGAGTCCTGCCTGCCCCGTAGCATCCCGAAGACTCGGGATTGCTACTGGGGTGGATAACTTCTATTTCTGACAAAAAACCCGCTTTATGAGCGGGTTTCTAAAAAGTCGCTTTTTTATTTTACCAATTCAATGCCTTGGATAATTACATTCTCGACCGGCCGGTCATTGATCGTCGTTTTGACGTTCTCGATTTTGAGAGCGACGTCCATTCCTTCAGTCACTTCTCCAAAAACCGTGTAGCTTGGCGGCAAGGGCGCGGCTGGGCTGGCGGTTACGATGAAAAATTGGCTTCCATTGGTGTTCGGGCCGGCATTGGCCATCGCCAGAGTTCCTTGCGGATATTTTTCCTTGCCGGTCAGCTCGTCTTTGAACTGATATCCGGGACCGCCCATCCCCCAGGTGTTCACATTGTCAGTTTTGGAATTCGGATCTCCGCCCTGGATCATAAATCCTTTTATGCCTCTATGAAACTTGACTCCGTCATAAAATTTTTCAGAAGACAGTTTCAAAAAATTATTCACGGTTATCGGAGAATTTTCATTGTAGAATTTCACCGTCATGTTCCCATAATTAGTCTTCAACACCGCGCCCGTGTATTGTTTTGCGTATTCCAGGTTTTCCATATTATTCGAATTATTGTTTATTTTTTGCGTGGGGACTCCAGTCGGAGCTTTTATCGGCTCTGTCCTTTGATCCTTTCCGGAACATCCGGCCAGAAATATTATTGCAACTGTCAGAAATATTATTTTTGTTTTCATGTTTTATAATTTATACCTTTTACTCATTGTTTCAAGTTTCAAGAAAGTTATCTTTCTCTTGCTCTGGTCCATCCATTCAAAATTTATCCAGATTGCCGATTCGGGAATTATTTCCTTTATCCTTTCCGGCCATTCTATTATAACAACATTTTGCGGATCTGCCACGATTTCCTCCCAGCCTAAATCCAGTATGTCATCCGCTCCGACCCGATAAGTATCTATATGATAAATATCTTTGATCGTGGATCGTGGATCGTGGATCGAATTTTCGATATGCGATTTGCGATTTGCGATTTGCGATACGCGATACTGTTTAATTATCAAGAAGGTAGGGCTTGTATAAGGCCCTTCCGCTCCCAAACCTTCAAGCAAACCTTGCGTGAAAGTAGTTTTGCCGGCGCCCAGATCTCCGGAAAGGCAAACTATGAGGGATCGGATCCCTATAGAGGGATCCGATCCCTTTAGGATGTCCCCCGCTATTTTCTTCCCGAGATCCCGCGTCTCCTCAGAACTGTTTGTGATCATTTCTTCCATATTTCAATCTTAACTATTTTAAGAAAAAAGAAAAGGTGTCATGATTCTAACACCTTTTTGAACTTCAACTTTACCACCTCCGGAAATTATTTGGGTGATTTGCCGGATGATTCATTCCCGGGGTGAATACTCCCGGCAACTGATATTCACCCTGTCCGTAATTTCCCTGGTAAACGCCGCTTTGATAAGCTCCGACGTTACCATAAAAATATGGGCGCCGTCCCAGACCTACGGACAGATCAACACCGATTTGTGTCGGAGCCGTAACCTCAGTATGCCGCTCTTCGTAAACAGTAACTTCATCGCAATAACCGTTTACGCATTCAACCCTTCTCATCTGATCTTTGTAGGCATATATCTGAGGACCACCACAACCGGAAAGAACTGCTACCAGAATTAAAAAACCTATCTTTCTCATTTTATTCCTCCTCCTTTTTTTGATTTGATTTTACATTATATACTAAAGAATTTATGTTGTCAATAGCTGCCCCTGCTCGATAAAATGGGGCCCTTTTGCGGAACCCCATATGCTCTATTTTTGATACTGATACTGATTTTGGAACTGATATCCTCTTTTATTGCCAGATTGATTCTGGTATTGATACTGATTTTGGAAAGAATTCCCTCTTTTGTTGCTGAATTGCTGTTTTTGATATTGATACTGCTTTTGAGATTGATTTCCCCCGTTGTTAAATTGCTTTTGAAATTGGTATTGATACTGGCCGCCATAACGTTGCTTTCCGGGATTCCCAAAATTTTTTTCCGGGATCCTTTTTTCCAAATCCCGCCTTTTGTCAGGATGGAAACTGTGCCTGTCGTGATCACGCAAATATCTCCGGTCATGTTCTCTGAAATCTTTCCTGACGTTATTCCTAAAATTTCTTGGGCGATCTTCATTGCCGAAAGGCCGTCTTTCATGGCCCCGGTGAAGTCCTCTGTCATGCCCTCTGAAATTTCCTCTGCCGTAATCGTGCAAACTTCCCCTATCTCTTTGATTATCCCATCGATGCTGACCTTTCCAGAACCCGTCATGCCGATTCCCCCAAAAACCCCTGTTTCCATCCCGGCGCGACCTGTTCCAATCATTTCCGGGCGGCCAATGCTCTCTTCTTGAATCCCGATAATTTCTATAATCCCCTTGACGATTTGGATTGTAGTAATCCCTTTTTCCATACCCATAATTCCTTTGCTGATTCGGTTGGTAATTGCCTCCTTTCCAGTATCCATATTTCCCGCCGCCGGATTGATGCGCCTGGCCAATGCCTGCCAATAGACAGCTGCAAATAAAAACGAACGCCACCCAAAGACCTGTTTTCCTTGCCATTTCGCCCTCCCATTTTAAAAGAACATTAAACAATAGGCTGGTTGACACAAATATTCCTTCCTGTTATCTTGTAATACTATCTTCCCGAACCGAAAATTCTAAATAGATCCTAAATTTATTTTTATGTCTCTGAGCGCCTTAGAACAAATTAAAAAATTCCTGAGCGGATCGAAAGAGATTTTGATCTTGATTCCTGAAAACCCGAGCGGAGACGCGGTCGGTTCCGCTTGGGCTCTTTATTTTTTTCTGGAAAACCGAGGGGCAGTTCCGACAATCGCTTTCTCCAATCCCGAGTACTCGGGACTTTCGCCAAAATTTTCTTTCTTGCCGAAGCCTGATCGGATCCTGACGGAAATAACAGGAGCGCGTGATTTCATCCTGCAGTTCGACACGGCGCGAAACAAAATCACGAATGTCCGCTCGGAGCAGAAAGGCGATAAATTAAATGTCCACATCACTCCGGAAAAAGGAACTGTCGATCCGCGAGATTTTTCATTCGTGCTGGCAAAATTCAAATATGACCTGATAGTTGTGATGGACAGTCCGGATCTCATCAGGCTCGGAAAACTTTATGAAAAAAACCCGGATCTGTTTTTTGAAGTGCCGGTCGTGAATATCGACCACAGGAGCAACAATGAAAATTTCGGACAGATAAATCTGGTGGATGTGACCGCGTCATCGTACAGCGAAATAATTTTTGAACTGATCGAGAACATTGAATATGCTTCTCTCGACAAGCGCATCGGCGACTGCCTGCTCACCGGAATCATCAGCGCGACTGAGAGCTTCCAGAAAAAAAATACGACTCCAAAAGCGCTTCTGGCAGCCGCAACGCTCATGGACAAAGGCGCCGACCAGCAAGAAATCA
>DQBY01000032.1:11524-14350 GCA_003534085.1 Candidatus Moraniibacteriota bacterium
CGCAGCCTTTGCACATCCTGAAGCTTTGGGGACGCGCCATGGCCAAGATAAAATGGGATGAAAAATCTCAGCTCATATGGTCGGATCTCGACGTGGAAGATTTTGTCCAAAGCCGGGCCAGCATTTCGGACGTTCCGCAAATTTTGGAAAAGATCAGGGAAAGCTACAGCGAAGGAAAAATTTTTATTCTTTTGTATAATGACACCCCGAACACGGCCGTGGTCAAAATAAAGACATCCGAGCCTGATCTTCTGGAAACTATCGGCCGTCATCTGGACGGCAAGCCGGAAAAAGATTTTCTGGAAATCACCCTGCCCGAAGGAAATCTGGAAATCGTAGGCGAAACAATTTCCAAGAGGATAAAGGAGATGGGGATATAAAAATCCGCGTCTTATTCCGCCTAAATCAAATTATCTAAAATAATTTTCCACCGCGAATTCAAATTGAGCGATAAATATTTCTTTTATATATGAAAGATTATTTTGTTCATAAAAAAGTATCATTGCTTTTTTATATTCAATCGTCTCAACATTACGGTAGGATATCATGGCCTTGTCATTGGCGTGCAAAATAGCATTCGCAATGATGCGTGAAGTGCGCTTGTTGCCATCTTCAAAAGGTTGTATATAAGCGATCATTATCAAGGCGGCAAAAGCTCTTGCAAAAGGATTTTGTATCATTGAGACAGTTTCGATTAATTTTTTCATGGCGCTCTCGATATCTTTTCTTCTCGGTATCGGCCTGTAAATTGTTCCCGTAATTCCGACAGGATGATCCCTGAAATCTTTTTTAATATCTACTTTTTCCGTCAACAATCCGTGAATATTTACGATTTTATCAAGATCAATATTCTCAAAATAAAGCTTATTTGCCAAAATAAAATCAAGCGATTTTTTATGGTTCAGTATCATTTGCGCTTCCGCTTTGTCTTTTCCTTGCGCTAAACGCATTTCCTTGATCAACGCTTCAGTTTCAAGCAAGGTATAGGTATTCCCCTCAATTTCTGATGATTTCCACGATAACTCTATGATCAAGCGCTCCCACTCTTTTCGCAAAATCGCCGGACTTTCTTTGCTCAGTTTATTTTTTGTCTTAGTGAATTTTTCACTGGCTTCCTCCAACCTTTCCATCTCTTCCTCTGAAAAAAGGCCGTCGTTCAGGATGGAAAAGATTTCATCATTAAACAAAGATCTTGCTTTTCTTTCTGAAAGAGGAAAAGAAAAATATTCTTCGATGTTAATCTTCTCAAGCGCCAAATATCGGAAAGAAATGCCATACGAAACCGATCTCCCTTTTCCCTGTTTTTTCAATATATTATTTTTTTCCAAAAAAGACAGGTCGCGGACAACAGTCAACCGCTCAACATCAAACTCCTTTCCGATCACGGCAAAAACGTCCTTTGTCTGAAAGGTCTTCTTTTTTTTTGCAAAACTAACGATTGCAAGCTGTCTTTTGTTTAATTCAGGGTAAATTGGCATAATTGTATCTTTTTTCTACTTAAATACATTCTAATTGTATCATATATGATACAATTAGTCAAGTTCCGAGCCACTAAATGATATGATTACACATACGATCAACCTTTCGGCACTTTATTAATGATAATGTTATGATTTTTTTATTTTATCCTAATCTGCCGTTTTCTGGCATATGCAAAAATTTGGCAGATTTTTTTTGGGAAACGAGTCCGCCGCGGCGGATAGGAAAAAATGGCTGGACACCAAGTGTCTTTGCTCATATTCAAACGACGCTCTTTGTGATAAAATAAGTTTAGAAAAAATAAACGAATTTAGACAGCCCGCTCCTAAAGCTAAGCTTTTCGAAAATTCGGCAGGAACATTCTCTAAAGCTTAGCTTTAGGGGCTCCGCGATAAAAACAAAATGCCAAAAGTAATAAAAAAGCAAAATCTCATAGATGCAAAAGAATTGGCGACCCAGAATGTTCTGACTCAGATGCGTCACAAGTCAGAAGAGGAAGAAGCCTCGGCCTTTGCGGCATTGATCAATTTTCCGTATATCGACACCAACTTGATTCCGATCAGCAACGAAAGCCTGAAGTCTGTCACGGAAGAAGATTCGCGCAAATATTCTTTGGCTGTCATCCAAAAAGAAGGAAGAAAAATAACTTTAGTTTCGACCGACCCGACCCGGGCGGAAACAGCGGCATACATCCAGAAGCTCCGGGATGAAAGCGGCCTGGATGCCAAAGCTTTTGTCATCTCCCGCCATAATATGGAGCGGATCTGGGAGAAATATAAAAATGTAGTATTCACCGACATCCTTTCTCAGCTATCCGTGACGCTTACCGGGGACGATTTGAAAAAGTTCGACCAGTACTTGAAAGACCTTATCACGCTTAAACAAAGGATTAATGAGCTGCCGACTACACAAATTCTGAACGTGATCATGGGCGGAGCGTACAAGCTTGGAGCCAGCGATATCCACATCGAACCGCAAGAAAATGATTTTCGCCTGCGCTACAGGATCGACGGCGTCCTGCATGACGTAGCCGAACTTCCGCTCAGCGTCTTCAAGAGCATCATTTCCAGAATAAAGATGATGTCGGGAATGAAGATTAACCTGCGCGACATCGCCCAGGACGGAACCTTTGATGTCAACATAGATTCCAAGAAAATTTCCATCCGCGTTTCCATCATTCCGGGAAACTATGGGGAAAGCGTGGTCATGCGTCTTTTGGATCCGGCTTCGATCCAGGTCAATGTTGAAAATCTGGGGTTGCGCGGACTGGCTTATGAAGAAATCCAGAAACAGATCGCCGCTCCCAACGGAATGGTGCTTACGACCGGTCCGACCGGTTCCGGAAAA
>DQBY01000126.1 GCA_003534085.1 Candidatus Moraniibacteriota bacterium
ACATGTGGCTGGAAGCTCTGAAGAACTGGATGGATGAAGTCGGGATCGATAAGACCAGATTATTTTTCAATGACATTCCGGACGGAGAGCGTTCTCACTATTCCAAAAGAACCATCGATATTGAATTTGAATTTCCATTCGGCAGAAAAGAACTGTTCGGCTTGGCGTATCGGACCAATTACGATCTGACTCAGCATCAGAAGTTTTCCGGAAAAGATATGAGTTACGTGGATCCGGTCACTCAGGAAAAATTCATTCCGCATGTGATTGAACCGAGTTTGGGCGTAGAAAGGGCGACATTGGCCATTTTGGCATCGGCTTATTCCGAGGAAGAAGCTCCTTCAGCCGGCGGTACTATGGAAACGAGAGTGGTTTTGAAACTGTCTAAAGCCATAGCTCCGTTCAAAGTCGCTGTTTTGCCTCTTTCCAAAAAACCTGAACTGGAAAAAATCTCCCTTGACGTTTGGTCCAAAATATCCTACAATTGGATGTCTGAATATGACCTGACCGGATCGATCGGAAAGCGCTACAGGAGGCAGGTTGAGATCGGAACCCCGTACTGCGTGACCGTCGATTTTGACACCCTGAGCGACAATTCCGTCACTGTCCGCGACCGCGACACGATGAAGCAGGAAAGGATAAAAATTGAAGAATTGGAAAATTATTTGAGTGAAAAATTAAAATAAAAGCAGCTAAAAACAAAAATGGTAAATTTTGAAAAAAACATAATTGAAAGCAGCGGTTATTTGGGAAAATCAAAAAGTCCGGAGTTTAATTTGGGCGGCCAGCGCAACAACGACAAAGCCACTGAACGCTCTGCAAGAAGAGAAGTGCTGGAGGACAGTGTCGAAAAAGCCAACATGCTGAATCTTCTTCTGGATGAAATGGTCGGAAAACTGAGTTTGCCGGAGAACTATGAATTGATCGACAAAGCAGTTGGAGAAGAGGGCGTAAGCACCGCGCTTGCCAATAAGATTTGGGAGTACACAAAAAAATTAGGAAACAAGAATATCATTCCCAACAGCAGCGCAAAGGACATATTGTTCAGTCAAGACGTTGCCATTCTGGGATGGGTAGAGCGGGCCCAAAGGAAAGGGCTCAAGGATGAATATAAAGAAATAATAAAAGATGAATTCAACTTTTTGCGAAATTACATCAATCTTCTAAGTTCAAGCACTAGTTTTGAAAAAGAAGAGCTGAGCCATAAATTGGGTTTTTTGGAGGGAAAGTTTGGCTCTGAGCAGTTAGAGCTGATAAGAAAAAATGAGAAAAATAAATATCTGAAATTAAGCAAAGAATTTCTAAATAGTTAAGAAAATTTTTATGAAACTTCAACAAATTTACAAATTGGCGATCGAGATGGGGATCAAAAGTGATTTTCGTCCCAAATCTCAGATCGACCATCAGATGAAAAGGATCAAAGAAAAATATGAAAAACTTTCCAAAGAAGAGAAAGAACTTTTTGATGTGGAAAAATTATCCAATCCATATGGCGATTCCAGGATCCATTTTGATTCGGGAGCAAAGAATATCAAAAAGGTTTTAGCCGGTATCGATATTGAGGGATCCGAGCTGATGATGGCCAGGTATCTTTCCAATCATGATCCTAAAAGTCCTATCGACCTGGTCATCGGACATCATCCGGAGGGGAAGGGATTGGCGGATCTGACCGATGTGATGCATCTTCAGGCGGATGTTCTGGCGCAATACGGCGTGCCGATCAATGTTGCTGAGAGCCTGATGAAGGTGAGGATCAGCGAGGTGACCAGAGGCGTCAATCCGATAAATCATTTCCAAGCCGTGGACACGGCGCAGCTTCTGAACATGAGCTTCATGAATGTCCATACTCCGGCTGACAATTTGGTGGCTAAATTCGTCGATCAAAAACTGAAAAAAGATAAGCCTGAATATGTGGGAGACGTTTTGAGATCTCTTATGGAAATTCCGGAATACAAAGAAGCCGCGCTTCGAGGATCAGGGCCGTGTCTTTTTACCGGTTCTCCGGACAATCGGACCGGAAAAATAGCTCTGACCGAAATCACCGGCGGAACGGAAGGAAGCGCCAAGATTTATGAGAAGATGGCGCAGGCCGGCATCGGAACCATCATCGCCATGCACCAGAGCGAAGAGCACAGAAAGGAAGCGGAGAAAGCTCACATCAATGTTGTCATAGCCGGGCACATCTCGTCCGACTCCTTGGGCATGAATCTGTTCTTGGATGAACTCGAAAAAAGGGGAATTGAAATCATACCTTGTTCCGGGCTGACAAGGGTCAGCAGAATAAAAAGGAAATAATTTTTTTATGAAATTCAAAAGGACAAAACTTGATAACGGAGTCTGCATAATTACGGTTCCGATGAAAGACACGCAAACGGCGACGGTTGTTGTCATGGTCGGGGTCGGATCAAGATACGAATCGGAAAAAGAGGCGGGCATTTCGCATTTTATCGAGCATATGATGTTTAAAGGCACTGAAAAAAGGCCGAGCTTTGCCGACATCAATTCTGAGCTGGATTCGATCGGGGGAGAACACAACGCTTTCACTTCCAAAGATACTACGGGATATTACGCGAAAGTTAACTCACGTCATCTGGATTTAGCCATAGATCTTATCGCCGATATCTATTTGAATTCAAAAATCGATGAGAAAGAAATTGAAAAAGAACGGGGAGCGATCATCCAGGAGTTGAACATGTACGAAGATCGGCCCATGAGAAAGGTCGAGGAGGTTTTAGACGCATTGCTATATCAGGGCAATCCTTTGGGAAGAGAAATTATCGGCTACAAAGAAACCATCCAAGCGTTGAAACGGGATGATCTGGTCAAATTCAAAAGGAGGCATTATCTGGCCGACGAAACCGTCATCTGTGTCGCAGGCAATTTCGAAGAAGAAAGTACCATCGATCTGCTCAAGAAATATTTTTCAGCGATGGAAGGAGGAGAAAAGCCTGTTTTTTCAAAAATAGAGGAAGATCAGAAATATCCGGCAGTAAATATCAAATTCAAAAAAACCGATCAAACTCATTTTGTGATCGGGAGCCGAGGCTATCATGAAAATCATCCCGACCGTTTTGCTTTGGCAATCTTGACGACGATTTTAGGAGGAAATTCGAGCAGCCGTTTGTTCGCCGAAATCAGGGAAAAGAGAGGCTTGGCTTATTTCGTCAGGACGGGCGCGGATGACTTTGCCGATTGCGGATATGTTGCCACGCAAGCCAGCGTAGGACATGATAAATTGGAATCCGCGATAGAAGTCATTTTGAAAGAATATAAAAGAATAACTTCTGAGAAAGTCAGCGAGAGGGAACTTCGCTGCGCTAAGGAATATATAAAAGGGATCAGCGTGATGAATCTGGAGTCATCTGATGAAGTGGCCATGTTTCACATTGATCAGGAGATGAAAAGAAAAAAAATCATGACACTGAAAGAACTCCTGGAAAATTTTGAAAAGGTTACCCGGGATGATATATTGAGAGTAGCTCAAGATGTTCTTAAGGAAAATACTTTGAACTTGGCGGTGATCGGTCCGCAAGAGGACGAGAAAAAATTGCAATCTTTATTAAAAATATAAATATGGCCGGAAAACAAGAGGTCGATAGTTCAACCGGAATAGTCTTGAAAACCATCCTGATTCTTTTGGGAATCTGGTTTTTGTATTTTGTCCGCGACATAATCGCGTTGGTTTTCATCGCAATCGTGATAGTTTCAGCTATTGATCCGATAATCATATGGATGCAAAAAAGAAGGATAAGGCGCTCGATCGGAGTGATGTCGGTCTATATCCTGCTTTTTCTCCTGGTCGGCTTCTCTTTTTCTTTTTTGATCCCTCCTGTAGTCGGACAATTCAAGGATTTTTCTCAAAGGTTGTCCGACTATTCCGGGCAGATAGGAGAGACCTTCCAAGGACTGAATATTTTTTTTGAAAATCAGAATATAGATTCACAGGCCGTTTTCCAAGATTTCAGCCGCAGCCTGGCGGGCATCTCGGGAGAAATTTTTTCAACGACGGTCGGAATTTTTTCAGGATTGGTCGCGGTGGCCATCGTTTTTGTCATGGCTTTTTATATGGCAGTCAAAGAAAACGGCATAAAACAATTCATAATTTCCATAACGCCTCAGAGACATAAAGAATATGCCGCTTCGTTGACTGACAGAATCAAGCTGAAAATAGGGCGCTGGCTCTTGGGAGAGTTGGTGTTGATGTTTGCGATTTTCATCCTTACTTTTTTGGGATTGACTGTTCTTGGAGTTCCTTATGCTTTGTCACTCGCCATCATTGCCGGACTTCTGGAGATAATCCCTTATATCGGACCTATGCTTTCGGCCATTCCGGCAATCATCATCGCGTTTACGGTTTCGCCTTTGACCGGATTTCTGGTGCTTGTCTTGTATGTCTTAATACAGCAATTTGAAAATCACATCATTGTTCCGCAAGTGATGCGCCGAGCGGTCGGACTTCATCCGGTGGCTGTAATCTTGGCTTTGCTTATCGGTTTCAAACTAGGCGGAGTTTTGGGAGCTATCTTGGCCGTACCGGTGGCGACCGCCATCAGCGTCTTTGTCGGAGATTTGTTCGAAAAGCCGAAAGAGATTTAGATCGACAATAAAAGCCTGGGGAATCCAGGTTTTTTATTTGGAAGAAGATTGATAAAATATTTATTTTAAGCTAAGCTTTATTTATGAATGATGGCATATTGTACATCGTAGCGACGCCTATTGGCAATTTAGGCGACATGACATTTCGGGCGGTAGAAACGCTGAGGGCGGCTGATTTGGTCGCCTGCGAGGACACCAGGGTGACAAAAAGACTGCTGAGCCATTATGAGGTCGGAACTCCGACCATCAGTTATTTCCAGCACTCGAAATTATCTAAAGTAGACAAAATTATTGAAGAGCTCGGGTCGGGAAAAAATATCGCTTTGGTGACTGACGCGGGCACTCCGGGAATTTCCGACCCGGGTGAAAAGCTGGTGGAGGAAGTTATCAAGAATGGAATAAAAGTTGTGCCGATTCCGGGAGCTTCAGCTTTGGGCGCCATGATAAGCGTGGCCGGGATCGACATGCAGAAATTTCTTTTTCTGGCATTTCCTCCGCACAAGAAGGGCAGGGAAACTTTTTTTAGAAAAATTGAAGAAATGACAGAAAGCGAATTACCTGTGATTTTTTACGAATCTCCTCATAGGATCATTAAGTCGCTTAAGTCACTTAAGTCACTTAAGGATCTTAATGTGATTGTTGGGAGAGAAATGACAAAGATGTTCGAGGAAATCGTGCGTGGAACAGCCGGGGAAGTCCTGGAATATTTTGAAAGACATCCTGAAAAAGTTAAAGGAGAATTTGCCATCATAGCTTTTAAATAGCTTAAGCTTCGTAAGAATCTTATGCAGCCCTACAAAAAACTTTTTACTTACTGGTTTGCGGTTGTCATTTATGATCATGAAGTTGAATTTTGCAAGCGCTGGATAAAAAGTTTCAAGTTGAAAGAGCAGATGGATGGAGCAGCGCGGAGCGGGAAGCAAAATATTGTGGAGGGTTCGGATGATATGGGGATTTCACTTAAGGTTGCAATCAAGCTGACCGGAATTGCGAAAGGCTCATTGGAAGAACTTATTGGCGATCTGGAAGATTTTTTAAGGCAGAACGGCTTGAAAGAATGGGGGAAAGACGATCCAAGGACGAAACAATTTCGTCAGCAAAGCTCCAAATTGATAAAATACTTGGCTGAGTCGAACAATGTGGAATTTTTGAAAAGCGTGAAACTCCCAAGTGATCCGGAAAGGGCTGCTAATTGGCTACTAACTCTGTGTCATCAGGCGACATATCTTTTGCACAAACAAGTAGAAGCGCTTAAAAATAAGCACATGAAAGAAGGGGGATTTACGGAAAACCTGTATAATAAAAGGAAAGAATACCGAGGATACTAATTAAGAAACCTAAGCTACTTAAGAGGCTTAAAAAATATGAAATTTTACATCACAACTCCGATTTATTACGCCAATGCCAAACCGCATATCGGACATGCGTACACGACCGTCGCGGCGGATGTTTTGGCGCGCTTCCATAAGCTTCAAAATGAAGAAGTTTTTCTTTTGACCGGAATGGAGGAGCACGGCGCCAAGATCCAAAAAGCGGCTGAAGCGCAAGGAAAAGATCCGC
>DQBY01000049.1 GCA_003534085.1 Candidatus Moraniibacteriota bacterium
ATCCCAAAAGCCCGCGGGTCGGCCCTTCAAAAATCAATCTTGATTGCCCATTGACCTGCTTCATATTGGTCATAATGGCTTTTCTCCTTCCCATCTTCTCAATGACTGTTCCGGCGGAAACATCCGGCACGTCGATCGTAACTTCCTCAAACGGTTCTGATTTTACTCCTTCGATATCTTTGATGATTACCTGAGGCTGAGAAACTTGGACTTCGAATCCTTCACGGCGCATGTTTTCCAAGAGGATAGCGACATGCAATTCCCCGCGTCCGTAAACCTTGTAATGATCGCCCTCGAAATCGATCTTCAGCCCGACATTGATTTCCAATTCTTTTTCCAATCTTTCGCGGATCTGCTTATTGGTCACGAATTTTCCTTCGCGTCCGGCGAACGGAGAATCGTTAACTAAGAAATTCAATGAGATGGTCGGCTCATCGATATGGATGGCCGGCAAAGCTTCTTGATCTCCAGTTTCGCAAATAGTTTCTCCGATATAAATATCCGTCAGCCCTGCCACCATCATAATATCTCCCGCTTCCGCTTCAGCCACTTCCTTCCTCTCCGTACCGTGAAAAGTATACAGCTTCGTAATCCGTCCGGTTCTCGTTTCTCCGGTCGCTTTTTTGAGAGTAACAGTCTGTCCATCTTTAATCTTGCCTTCATAGATTCTTCCGATCGCAAGTCTTCCCAAGAAATTATCATAACCCAGATTGAAGGCTTGCATCCTCAAAGGCGCCGAGGTGTCCTGCGGAGCCGGATGGACTTTGGCGATGATAGTTTCCAGAAGCGGAGTCAAATCTTTAGCTGCATCGTCAAGGTGAAGTTTTGCAATTCCGTCTCGACCGATCGCGTAAACCACCGGGAAATCCAATTGCGCGTCATTCGCTCCCAGATCCAAAAACAATTCAAAAACTTCTTCCTGGACGATATCGGGCTGGGCCGCCGGCTTGTCAATCTTGTTTATAACCACGATCGGCTTGATTCCGAGTTCCAAAGATTTTTTCAGAACGAATCTGGTCTGCGGCATCGGACCTTCCTGCGCGTCCACGACCAAAACGACTGAATCGATCGAACGCAAAACGCGCTCAACTTCAGAACCGAAATCGGCATGTCCCGGAGTGTCTACGATGTTGATTTTCGTATCCTTGTAAAAAATCGAAGTATTTTTCGCGTAAATCGTAATACCACGCTCCTTTTCGAGCGTGTTGGAATCCATAGTGACGGTTTCGTCTTTCACCATACCAGTCTGGCGCAAAATAGCGTCAGTCAGAGTTGTTTTGCCATGATCCACATGGGCGATGATTGCGATGTTTCTAATTTCCATGATTTACTAATATACGAATTAAACGAAATTACGAAAATACAAATTTCGTAATTTCGAAAAAATTCGTATGTTCGTAATTTAATAAAAAAGACTGCCCCTTGGCAGAAATAATCCTACTTGCTTATCATACTCTTGTTTCAATAAAAGTCAATGCCTATCAATAAAAGACGGCGCGATTAAGAAAACTACCCTGCCTTCAAAAAAGCAGGGCAAAGCGGCATTTGTTCGATGGCTGTACTTTCTTTCCGGAGCTGGAATTTTGGAGTGGTACATTTCCGAAAAGATAAGCTCCTCCTATCAGGGAAACCATGAGCTCCAGGCTGCGATCAATGATCGCCACAAATCACGCTTCAAATATTCTACAAAGAGATCACTAGCTTATTTCAACTGTTTTGCCGTATTTTCGCCCGCGGCATAACCTGTGCTCCAAGCGATCTGGAGATTATATCCCCCGGTCGGTCCGTCCAGGTCTAGAATTTCTCCGGCAAAGAAAAGATTGTTGATTTTTTTTGATCGCATAGTTTTGGAATCGATTTCTTTGAGATTGACTCCCCCGCTCGTCACCATCGCCTGGTTAAACCCCATCAACCCTTCAACATTTAATCTGAAATCTTTCATCAGATCGGCAAGTCTTTTTCTTTCATCCTTGGTGACGTAGTTTAATTTCTTTTTCGGATCAATTTCAGCCAGGAATATTATTTTATCCGCCAGTCTTTGCGGAAAAATTTGTCCCAGAAAAGTTTTTATCTCTTTTTTGCTGTTTTCAAAAAATTTCCTTTGGATATATCCGTCCAATCCTGTCGCATCCAGATTTGGGAAAAGATCTATTTCTATTCCGACTTCCCCATTTTTTACAAGTTCTCCTATTTTTTTGCTGATATTCAAGATCATCGGCCCGCTCAAGCCAAAATGAGTGAAAAGTATTTCTCCCCTTTTCATTTCCATCTCTTTTCCGTTTTGGACGATGCTTATCCGGGCATCTTCCAATTTCAATCCTTGCAGATCCTTGATCCACCCCTCCTTCACTTTTATCGGCGCCAAAGCGGGAGCCGGAGGAACAATCGTGTGCCCCAAAGATTTTGCCCAGGAATATCCGTCGCCGGATGAACCGGTCGCAGGATAAGATTTCCCTCCTGTGGCTATTATGAAATTTTTGGCTGAAATTTTTTTGACTTCTTCCTGGTGCTTGATTTTCACCGCTTTTATCTTTTCTCCGACTGTTTCAAAATCCAAGACCTCCGAACCGAAAATAATTTCAACTTTGTTTTTCTCCAAATATCCAACCAAAACACCCAGCACATCTTCCGCTTTGTCCGTTGCCGGAAAAACTCTGCTCGTTTTTTCAATCTTAATTTTGAGTCCCCTCTTTTCAAAAAAATCTATCGCTTCTTCCGGACCGAACGAAGCCAAGGAGGAAAAGAGGAACTTCGCTTTTTTATCGTTCAGCTTTTTGACAAATTCTTTGTCGTCAAATTCAGCCTGCGTCAGGTTGCAGCGCCCGTTGCCGGTCATCAGAAGTTTTTTGCCGAGGCTTTTGTTTTTTTCCAAAAGCAAAACCCGGGCGCCTGACTCCCCCGCTCTTCCCGCCGCCATCATTCCTGCCGGCCCGCCGCCCACGATTATTGCGTCATACTTTTTCTTTTCTGCCAGCGCTTCACTTTGAAAAGAAGAGGCTAAGCCTCTTCTTTTTGGATCTCGTTAGTTTTTTTAAATTTGACCACATAGACAGGCTCGTAGCGATTTTTGAATTCATCAACAACCTCAACTGTTTTCCCATCCATAAGGGTCGTAATTGCAATATCATTAAGAAGTTCTTCATTGGCCGCAACTTCGGATTTCAAGTCTTCCAATTTTTCATAAGCCTTCCCCATCTGCTGCTGCACTTTTGTTTCGATCCTCTTCTTCTCCTCCCTCATCTCCGTCATCTTGTCGGCCAATTCCGGATATTTATCGGTCTGCGTCAGAGCGTCTTTATATTGAGCTCGAAGCTCCTTCATTTCCTTTTTTGCTTCTCGTATTTCCGAAAATACTTTTTGCATGTCTTGCATAATTTTATTTTTAATCCAAATTAACAACTTTTAAATCTTAGCAAAATTTTTGCAAACCGCCTAATTTATCAAAATTTCTTGTTCCAGCCTCTTGATCTGGTTTTCTGCTTTGTCAAAATCCTCCCAATTTCCATCATTCAGGCAATTCGCCTGAAAAGCGATCAGATATTCCAGTTTTTTGAGAAGCTCGAATTTTGACATGTATTTAAAAATTTAAAAAATTAACTTTTTTTGGCTTGAAATGGCCATTTTTGAAAAATAAAAAAATATTTTAGTAAATAAAATATTTTCTGAAGACTCCTTCTTCACCAATTAAGCACCATAGCAGTATACATGAAAAAAGAGCTGCTGTCAAACAATCTTCCTTAAATTCTAATCTGAAGTGCAA
>DQBY01000067.1 GCA_003534085.1 Candidatus Moraniibacteriota bacterium
GGAAGCGATCGCAAGCAATGTTCCTCTGCCTTTGATCTTGCATGGAGCTTCCGATTGGGATGATGGAAGGGTGTCGGAGGTGATCAAACGCGGAATATCTTGCTTTAACATAGATACGGCGATCAGGATGGCTTTTGCCAATAATATCATCCGAGCCGTTAAATCTCAGGACGGAGTGTCTTTCGATATCCGCAAACTTTTGGGCGATGCCAGGGAGGCGGTAAAAGAAACTGTCATAGCAAAAATAAAACTTTTTGGAAGTGAAGGAAGGATATAAAAACTCGCGAATTAAGAGCTAATGAAAAGCGAATTCGTACAAATTAGCTGATAATTCGTTAATAAATTAGCGAGTTGCGTATGTGCTTGGCTATTCCCGGAAAAATAAAAAAAATTCATTCGGATCAGCAGGCGACTGCTGATTTTAATGGTATGGAAAAAGAAATCAATATTTCTTTGATCGATGCGAAGGTGGGTGATTTTGTGATCGTCCACGCCGGATTTGCGATCGAGAAAATGGAAAAGGAGCAGGCGGAGGAAATAAGTCAATATTTAAATTAATTTTTATTGTCATTCCGAGTGGAACGCAGTGGAATCGAGGAATCTACTCGTATAAAATTCACAAATCATTGTAAAAGTAGATCCTTCGACTTCGTCCGCGGCGGACTTCGCTCAGGATGACATAAGTTATGAGCCTTGAATCGGAAAAAATCATAAAAAATATAAAACAAAAGGCGGCGCAAATGCGGCGCCCTTTGCGGTTTATGGAACTTTGCGGAACTCATTCGCAAACGATCGCGATCCATGGGTTGAAAAGCTTGGTTCCGAAAAATATAAAACTGGTTACTGGACCAGGATGTCCCGTGTGTGTGACCGATCAGAGCGACATTGATGTGATGGTCGGATTGGCGCTCAATGGAATTCCGGTGGCGGTTTATGGGGACACCCTGAATGTTCCGGGAAATCTGATGAGCTTGGATGAGGCAAGGCAAAAAGGCGCGGATGTGAATGTGGTCTATGACACGCAAGATGCTGTCAGGCTTCAAAAAGAAAAACCGGGACTGGTTTTTTTCGGCTTGGGATTTGAAACGACCACTCCGATGGCCGCTTGGGCGATCAAAGAGGGACTTGTCGTATATTCCGCGCACAAACTTTTCCCGCCGGCGATGGACGCTCTGCTTTCAAATAAGGATCTGATAATTGACGGTTTCATCAATCCGGGACATGTCAGCGCTATTTTGGGAACGGAAGTTTATAAAAAATTTGATTTTCCTCAGGTAATTACGGGTTTTGAAGGAATGGATGTTTTAAAAGCGATCGATATGCTTTTTGATCAGATCATCAAAAAGGAAAGAAAAGTTGAAAATGAATATGTGAGAGTGGTCAAAAAAGACGGCAATGCCAAAGCGAGAAAGCTGATCTTTGAAGTTTTTGAAATCGGCGATGCGAAATGGAGGGGATTGGGAGAGATTAAAAAATCCGGCCTTAAAATCCGGAAAAAATACCAAAAACAAAACGCTGAATTTGTACACAAAGATTTAATTAAAAAAATAAAATCGGAAATCAAGCCGAAACCGTCTGCCTGCAAATGCGGCTTAGTTCTCCAAGGTCTAATTGAATCCAGAGAATGTCCTTTGTTCGGCAAGGCTTGCACTCCGGATAGGCCGATGGGGGCATGCATGGTTTCGGTAGAAGGAGGGTGCAATATAGAATACAGGTATGGAAAAAGAAATAAGAGAAAATAAAAAATTCATGTATTGGTCTTTGGCTGTGGCCTGGATGATGGTCATTTTTTTCTTTTCTTCAATCAAGGGCAGCGGAAATCATTCATACGATCTCTTTTATTTTCTGGAAAGGAAATCTTTCCACGTCATAGAATATTTTATTTTGGCTGTTCTGTTTTTTTTATCTTTTTCGCAAAGCCGTCCGATCACGAAAGCTTTAGTTTTTTCCGCAGCGCTTTCTTTTTTCTATGCGATTTCTGACGAATGGCACCAGACTTTTGTTTTCGGGAGAGAAGGGACAATCAGAGATGTCGCTATCGATCTGATCGGAATTGCCTTGGCTGTAATTTTCATAATAAAATTTAAAAATGGAAAAAGAAGGACGAAAAATTGAACTAGAATCCGGAGCCGGAGGAGAGAAATCCAATGCGCTTATCGGTAGGATTAAGAAGAATTTCAAGGTGAAAGGAATTTGGAAGAATTTGGAAGATGACGCGGCGACATTTGATCTCGCATGCATCGGGACATTTGATGTCCATAATGGACATCAAATGTCTACAAAGCTCGTCTTTACGACGGATGCTTTTATAATCGACCCGATATTTTTCCCGGGCGGGGATATCGGAAAAATTGCCGTCTGCGGAACGATCAATGATCTTTCAGTGATGGGAGCTGTTCCGGCCGGTCTCTCTTTGAGTTTGGTCATTGAAGAAGGTTTTCCGGAAAAGGATCTGGAAAAAATCATGCAATCGATCAATTCTGTCTGCAAAGAAGTGAATGTTCCGATCGTGACAGGGGACACAAAAGTGACGGAAAAAGGGAAGATCGACAAGATTGAAATTACGACTTCCGGAGTGGGATTTGCTTCAAAAATAATCGAGAACGGCGGAGCGCGTCCGGGCGACGCAGTAATTGTTTCCGGCGATCTGGGCGAGCACGCGGTGGCGCTTTTGGCGTCACGCTTTAATTATAGGACTAAAATAAAAAGCGACTGCAAACCGCTGACCAAAGAAATCCAATCCGTTTCAAAATATCTGACTTCCTGCAAAGATCCGACCCGGGGAGGCGTGGCGGAAGTTCTCAATGAAATCGCGGAGAAATCCAAAGTAAAAATTGTTTTGAAAGAAGATATTCTGCCTTTCAAAAAAGAAACCGTGGCCATTTCTGATCTCTTGGGGATCGACAAATTCGCATTCCCATCCGAAGGCAGATTTGTGGCGACTGTTCCAAAAAAAGACGCGCAAAAAACGATCAAAATTCTTCAGAAATATAACCCTGAAGCGAAGATAATAGGCGAGGTCGCGAAAGGCAAAGGCGTCTATCTTAAAACCAATCTCGGCAGCCTAAAACCCATCGAAATGCCGACGGGGAAGTTAATCCCGCGGATTTGTTGACAAGATGTCTAAAATATGATAGACTTTTTTGTTGAACCTTAAAAACAGGCTTTATTTGAGTCGTTGATTTGATGATGATTTTCGCCCTCAAATCCGCGGCTCTAATAATCTATGTAGGGAGGATTTATGCTTAGTAAAGATGATCTTTTTAATAAAAAAGGTGTGTCTGTAGGAAATCTTAGTCCTGGAGATGAAATAATTTATGATGAAGAAAAACTGGGATTTAAGATACTGCGCCGGAATGAAATTTTACGCGATCGTTATGGAAGTGAAATTTTTCTTCCGGGCATGATAAAAAATATGCATGAGATGTTCTGGCTAATGAGCGTAATATCTTTTTCGGGAAATCTTCATTATGATTTTATTCGCCACAGAACGGATCTTGTCTTTGGTGTGACTACAATAATAAAGTGAAGGCTTTGGAAATCCAGTCTTGCGTCACCGCGCGGGACTGTTTTCTTTTAGAGTGATACTTCAAGAATTACAGTATACTGGAGAAAACAATATTATTTTGATAAGAGATGATAAAATATTTGTCCGAAAGAAAGTCCTGCATCACCGACTGGGGCTTTTCTGTTTTTGTAGGCGCCCCCGCCTGCATCGCTACGCGAAGCGTTGCGGGCAGGTTTGGATTCGAAAAAAGAAGAAATAATTTTATTATTTGCGATTCCTCCAGCTAGGAAGATGCTTTGCTGAGACATCAAATGTCCAAAGGAAGCCTCCGAAGCGGGACATTTGATGTCCGCATGATGTCGTTTTATAATTTCATATAATCCTTGTGCGATATAGAGTTGGGCTGTGGCGGCGAGTCGCTTTTTATCTTTTGTAATATTCTTAATCAAATATTC
>DQBY01000024.1 GCA_003534085.1 Candidatus Moraniibacteriota bacterium
AATTTTGTCAAGGCTTGCCCCCGCACCGGTTTTTGTTTTATCATAATCTACAACCCGCTCAGCCGAAGGCGTGACCGCGCATCTAGTCAATACAACTCAGTTGAACTTATTCGAAACTGGTGCTGGCGGTGACATTCATTTTGATCCGTGGTATACCGAATAGAGCAGTAACTTAACAAATAAAACTTTTTTTAAATCAAGGAGGAAATCATGAAAAATCTCAAAGGAGTTGCTTTCTACATTCGTAAGGAAATTATAGAAGGCGATAGTCCTTTCTTAATTTTTCTCGTATTAATTCTGATTGGATACATTCTCTTCTTCATGAGCTACAATATCTTAAGTAATATTTTTCTGACTTGTTCAGCTATCCTGGGTGTGGCAGTAGCAACCATAAGAATCTGTATCATGACATTTATTTTACTTAAGACATTGTGCAGACTGTAATCAAAATAGTAACAATTTAAAGGGCTCGCGCCATCTGACGCGAGCCCTTTTTAAAATCCTTAAGTGGGTGAAGAATGGAGGCTCAACCTCCGCTGTGGAGGTTGAGCCTCCACATCAGCTTACCTATAATCCGTATTTCGCCTTGTTGGCGACGTGTTCTTCGAAGGTTTTGGAGAAAATCGTTTTCCCGGTTTCCGGATCGCTCAAATAATAATTATACGGCGAATCTTTGGGATTGATCGCGGCATTGATCGCGGAAAGTCCCGGATTGCCGATCGGCCCCGGCGGAAGTCCTTTGTGGAGATAAGTGTTATATGGCGAAGGAGTGCGGGTATCTTCGAAAGAATATTGCTTCTTGTTCACTCCTAAAATATACGTCAGGGTTATGTCGCTTTGGAGCGGCTGGCCGACCTTGATCCGGTTCCAATAAAGTCCGCTGACAAGCACTCTGTCTTCTTCGCTCCTCACTTCCATTTCCACGATGCTGGCCATCGTCATAATCTCCTTGATCGTTTTCCCTTGCCCTTTTATTTTATTCCGAGTTTCCGCAGAAATTTTTCTGTCAAAATTATCCAGCATTTTCTTCACGATGCCTTCGGCGCTCAGATCCTTTCCGAAAAAATATGTGTCGGGAAAAAGATAGCCTTCCAGATTTTTTTCTCCTTTCAAAAAATCATATCCGGCAATAATGTCCGAGGATGGTCCCTGGGCGATCTTCAAGAATCCGTCCCCGTCCAATCCGTTGGCGCTCAGCCGTTCCGACATCTGTTTAGCCGTCCAACCCTCCGGAAATGTCACTTTGGCATATCCCGGCAAAATATTCTCCTCCCGCGTCATAGTCAGGACGATTTCCGGAATTGTCATATTCCCGTTCAAAGAATATTTTCCGGGAAGAAATTTGTTCTGCGCCCTGTTGGCCTTTACGTAATAATAGAAATAAATCTTGGAAGAGATCAGCCCTTCATTTTTCAATTTTTCAGCGATAGCAATGTTGCCTTCTCCCTTGGAGATTTCAAATATTTTTTCCCCGGCCGAACCGCGGGAGCTATAAGCCTGATAGCGGAGATAAAAAATGCCGCCGACGATGACAGCCAAGATTAATATAATTTTTATTTTCATCATAAGGGATGGTTGTTTAATCTATTATCAGCGGAACAAAATAAAATCCCGGGAATTCTTCTTTATAAAATTCCGTCTCTCCTTTCTTTTCCACATACACGATGCTGTTTCTGATCGGCATCACCAGTTTTCCTCCTATCTTCAACTGGTCTTTCAGCGCCTGCGGAACCTCATAAGAAACGGCAGAAACCAAGATGCGGTCAAACGGAGCTTTTTCCGGAAAACCTTTGCTTCCTTCGGCTTCATAAAATTCTACGATCCCTTTTTCGATAAAATTGAATTTTTGGACGTTTTTTTCTCCAAATTCTTTCAGTTCTTTGATCCTTTCGATGCCGATGACCTTGCCATCCTTTCCGGCGATATATGCCAGAAGAGCGGTCGTCCAGCCTGAACCGGTTCCGACATCCAAAATATTCTGTCCTCTTTGCGGTTCGAGAAGTTCCATCATGAACGCGACCACCAGCGGCTGGGAAATAGTCTGCCCGAATCCGATCGGCAGAGCGACATCATCCTCCGCTTCCAACTCCAATTCTTTCGGGACAAATTCGATCCGATTGATCTCGGAAAAAGCGTCGATTATCAGATCGTTTTTCAGATAGCCCTTGCGCATCAAGTCATTGACCAACTTACTCATCAGAATTAACTTTCAATTTAAATGATATTATAATCCGATAGCTTGAATTATTATGTCTCTCGTCCTCGCTCCGTCCATCTCTACCAAAAATATGTTTTGCTTTTCCGTCAGCAGCAGTCTTCCTTTTTCAATAGGGACTGTTTCGCTCACCCCCAGAAGCATCGCCTTGCAATGAGAATGGCCATTGCTCCGTCCGTCCGAAGTCTTTGATCGCCCTATTTCAAAAAGGTCATGGGAATACCTGTCGCTGACCGGAACTAATCTGTAAAGCACCCGCATGAAATCCTGGATAAGCATAGGTTCATTATGATTTATGACGACACTGCAAGAAGTGTGCGGGGAGTAGATCGTGACCTGGCCTTCTCTGATTCCGGAATCTGAAACTATCTCTTCAACCTTGTCGGTTATGTCCACGAATTCTATCTGGCTGGAACTTCTTATGTCTATTTTTTGTTTGTGTATTTTCATAATTTACGAAATTACGAATTAAACGAAAGTACTAAATTAATAAAATACGAATCCGGATTTTTTAAACTTTCGTATTTTAGAACAATTCGCACATTCGTAAACTCATTTATTTTTTAAATACTCTAGCAACCGCCTTTGCCACTCCTCTGTCTAAGGCATCTGGTATTATTTTATCACAAGTCGGTTTTTTTACCAGCGACGCGATTGCTTTCGCCGCTTTCTATTTATGCGCATCGGTTATTTTCCGCGTACGCGTGTCCAAAGCGCCTCTAAAAATTCCGGGAAAAGCCAAGACATTATTGATCTGATTGGGGTAATCCGATCTGCCGGTCGCGACCACATACGCTCCGCCTTTTTTTGCCTCTTCCGGCATTATTTCCGGAACAGGATTACTCATTGAAAAGACGATGGATTTTTTGTTCATCTTCCTGATGTCATCCTTTGTCAAAAGATCAGGCGCGGAAACTCCGATAAAAACATCCGACCCGAACAGCGCATCCCTAAGCATGCCTTTTATTCCTTCCGGATTAGTAAGATGCGCGATTTCAGTCTTGGCAACGTTCATGCCGTTTTTTCTTTCCTTATGGATGACTCCGGTACTGTCCACCAAAATAATGTTCTTTGCTCCGGACTTGTGCAGAAGTTTCGTGATAGCTATGCCAGCCGCTCCCGCTCCCGAGATCACAATTTTAACTTTTTTGATATCCTTTTTAACAACCCTCAAAGCGTTGATAAGTCCCGCCAAAACAACGATAGCCGTGCCGTGCTGGTCGTCATGGA
>DQBY01000097.1 GCA_003534085.1 Candidatus Moraniibacteriota bacterium
ATCAATCCGCGACTATCTTACACCAAGTAGGGATCCGATCCCTCCGTAGGGATCGGATCCCTACGGACTCGATTAAGCATATCATGCTCGTCCATGACATAATACCCAAATTATTTCCGGAATATCAGAATAATTTCAGAAAAAAATATTATTGGAGCCAGATTGAAAAGGCGATCAAAAGCGCGGATAAGATCATCGCCAATTCCAAGCGCACCGAAAAAGATCTGATCCAGCACCTCGACATCTATCCCGCAAAAATAACCGTCAGCTATTTGGATGCGGATGAGATATACAAGAAAGATATTTCCGAAAAACAACGCTCAAAGATTTTGAAAAAATACGCGCTGAAGCCCGGCTACATATATAACGGCGGGGGATTGGAGGTCAGAAAAAATGCCGAGGGAGTCATCCGGGCCTACAAGAAACTTTTAGAATCGAACAAAACCCTGCATTTTATGAAAGAAGTGCCGCAACTTGCGATTTCCGGAAAATTGATGCCTCAGTTGGCGCCTCTTATCGTAGATATAGAAAAATTAGTGAAAGAACTGAACATCTCCCAACACGTGAAGATTCTGGATTTTGTCCCTCAGGAAGATCTGCCCGCAATTTATGCTGCGGCGGGAATGTTTATTTATCCGTCCAAATATGAGGGCTTCGGACTCCCGGTCTTGGAAGCGATGAATCAGGGCACCCCGGTCATCACCGCCAAAACATCCTCGCTTCCGGAAGTTGGCGGCGACAGCGTCCTTTATTGCGACCCGGATGATATAAATGATATGGCGATGGTTATGCGGAATATTTTGATAAACAAAGATTTGCATGAAACTCTTTCCAGAAGAGGCAAAGAAAGAGCTGAACAATTTTCCTGGAAAAAATTTACCCAGAAATTTTTGAATATTTTGGATTAAAAAAAGGGAAGTCCGAAGACTTCCTAGGAGATAATAAGGCTGAATATGATAATTATTGGACCAACGACTTCAGCAACTATCTCTGCGGGAAATGGAGCCAATATCAATGCTAAAATACCGCCGAGCACTCCGCAGAGGAACGGCACCGCCCAATTGACGGATTGATCTTCATTCAACATAATGAACACCTCCTTAAATTATGATAACATCAAATCATGCAATTTCAAGATATTGTCAATAATCTTAACCGGCCGAAGACATGGCTTCTTTCAGCTAATGTTTTTTTCGTTTTCCTCCTGATCATCCTTTCTAATCTTGAACTGCTTCCGATTCGCAATTTGGGCGATTTTATTTTTTACACGCTTTTATATCTGGCTTTCGCGCTGTATCGTCCAGGATGGAGTTTTTTGTTTTTTGTGGGGACTATAATGCTGGAAAATATAAATTTGGCGCCGGAAGAAATCGGGATCATGGTCCGGCCATATCAATTCATCGGAGGACTGACCGTTTTGGCGGTATTGATCAAATCAGCCGTAAAAAAATTAGGATTCTCACTCCCGAAATGGAACCGGTATGATTTGCTGTTCATAATTTTTGCGATCGCGGGATTTTTAAGCGCCATCGGAGCGGAAGATAAGATTCTGGCTTTCAAGCAATCAGCCGTCGCGCTTTCCTTCGTAGCTTTCTATTTTTTGACCAGAATATTCATCCAAAATTTGGAAGATCTGAAACGGGTCGTCCCGTTCTTTCTGAGCTCATCCGTCATTGTTGTTTTATATGGAATTTGGCAAAATATACGCTTTTCCAAAGGACTGGAAGCGTTTGAAATTATGCCAGGGAGGCCGAATGCGACATTCACTGAACCTGATTGGCTGGGCATTTTTTTAGTATTTTTATTGGCTGTTATTTATGCGATTATCAATTATCGTAGCGGTCCGACCGCCAGCCTTCAAGACGGTTCGCGGCGGACGGACCGCTACTTCAAAATTTCAAATCAAATCCAAATTTCCAAAGCATTTTTTTACGTAGTGCTTACTGCTTCTTACATATTGCTTATCTTGACCGTTGCGCGTTCCGCCTGGCTGGGCGCTGCTGCGATGACATTCGCTTTTCTTTTTATCATTCTTACAAATCTCAAATTTGACCCGAAAAAATGGAACCTTAAATTATTTTTCCAGACTCTTTCCGGCATAGTTGTTTCAGGAATAGTTGCGCTCGCAGTCGTGTATATTTTCAATCTGACCAGCTTCCAACTTTTCAACCGCGCGCAAAGCACCGGGTCGGGACTGCAAAAAATTACCGTTTCCTGCCAAGTGATCATCGTCTTGCCGGAAAGGATAAGAGATATTTCGGATTTGGAAAAATTAGGATGCCGCCACATAGACCTGGAAGAGATAACGGCCGAAATGGAAAAAGGAAATTTCGTGAGAGAGACCTATCGCCCCGACCCGAACATAAATATCCGCAAAGAAATCTATCAAAAATCCTGGCAGGAGATAAAGGAAAATCCGATCCTCGGAATCGGGTGGGGGAACATCGGAAAAGTTCTCGGAACCGATGAAAACGGCAACGCCTTGAATTCCAGCAATATTTTTCTGGAAGTTTGGCTAGGAGCGGGTCTGCTCGGGTTGGCCGGTTTTGCGCTGATCTGGATCTATGTTATATTGGATGCAATAAGAGTTTTTATCAGTAGTAATCCGGGGGCCAGGCCTTTCGGGTTGTTTTTATTCTTAGGGTTCTTTTCTATCTTAATTCCAAATATCTTCAATGCGGGGATTTTTTTAGGATTCATCTGGTTATTTCTAGGACTGAAAAAAATTAAAGTCTAAGGAGGCGGGGATGAGCTTAGCATCGTGCAATAATGCAAACTGTTTCTATTATGAGATCTGCAGCAAAGGAAAAGCTGAAGATCCGGAAAAGTGGGAAGCATCGAAACAGGACAAATTTAGCAAAGAATTCGTTTTCTTATTATGCAAGAGAGGCGAATGCCTCTTTCTGAGCTATTGGTTCATAAGAAGCCTGATCAGATGCGGGAAATTTTTTCTCAAGCCTTGGATCAGGACAGAGCAAAAACAGAATGGCTACGCTGCCTGCTATGAATAGGAGCATCCCGAAGGGAAGCTCCTATATTTTTTTAAAAAATTGAGGTAAAATACAGTTATGAAAATAGGCATCGATATCCGAAATATCGGCAAGAACAGGACCGGCGATGAGGTGGTGTTTTTTAATCTGGTGAAATCTCTGCGGATTACGAATTCATGCGAACATGCGAATGATATTTTTTATTTGTTCACAGACATTACGGATAAGAACAAGCTGGAAGAGATCGGGAAGAGCCTGGGAATTGAAGACAGGGAAGATTTCAAAATTGTTCCGCTCGAAACCGGGAATAAATTCACTTGGAACTTTTGGACTCTGCCGAATCATTTCAGGAAAAATCCGATCGACATCTATCTGACGCAGTACATCACTCCATTTTTCGTTTCCAAAAAAATAAAGATCGCCACCATCATTCATGACGTTTCTTTCATGGCGTACGGAAAATATTTGCGTTTTTCCGATTTATTTTTCCTTCGCTTGTTGATCCCGATCTCTTTGCGCAGAGCTGACAAGATAATCGGGGTATCGAAATTCACCCGCGATGAAATTTTGAAATATTATGATATTTCCGAGAAAAAAATAGGGTGGATCCATAACGCCGTTTCGGACAATTTTTACCGCGAAATCTCGGTTGAAGAGATAAAAAGGGTAAGGGAAAAATATTCGTTGCCTGAAAAATTCATCTTGTATATCGGAACCCTTCAGCCGCGAAAAAATATTCCGAACCTTATCAGAGCCTACTCCGATCTTCCGGATGAAATAAAATCCGCATTCAAGCTGGTATTAGCCGGAGGCAAAGGTCACAATTACGATAAGCGCATCGACGAAGAAATTGAGCGATATTCCCTGGAAAATAATGTCATGATGCCTGGATTTGTCGACGAAGAGGACAAGCCGGCCCTGTTCAAAGCCAGCTCTCTTTTTTGCAATCCATCTTTTTATGAAGGCTTCGGAATAACGATTTTGGAAGCAATGACTCTCGGGATTCCGACCGTAGCATCGGACATTCCTCCGCATCGGGAAGTGGCTGAAAACAGCATTTTGCTCTTCAGTCCGGAAAATCCCGCGGAGCTCTCGAAAAAAATAAGCTCGCTCCTCACAGATTCCGCTTTGCGCGCCGGATTGTCTGAAAAGGAAACCGCGCAATGTCAAAAATTTTCCTGGGAAAAAACCGCGGAAAAACTCCGAAGCTTTTTCCGAGCTTCCAATTCTGCCGCTGATTGACATCGCGGGCGCAAACAGATAGAATTACAAGGAATTCATTAATNNAGCAAGCCGGCCGCCAAAAAAGAAAAATTCTACAAAAAAAGATGGTTCAAAATTGCAGCCGTCATTTTCGGCGTATTGATGATCGCCGGAGGATTTTTTGCCTGGAAAACCGGAAGTCTTCTGAGCAAGATATCCGGCGGGAAAAGCGGGCTTTTGAGCACGAT
>DQBY01000107.1:0-280 GCA_003534085.1 Candidatus Moraniibacteriota bacterium
GAACCACATGCTCCACTGGTTGTGCAGGTCCCCGTCAATTCCTTTGAGTTTTAAGCTTGCGCTCGTACTTCCCAGGCGGCATACTTAACGCGTTAGCTACGACACTACGAGGGTCGATTCTCGTAATACCTAGTATGCATCGTTTACGGCGTGGACTACTGGGGTATCTAATCCCATTCGCTACCCACGCTTTCGCATCTCAGCGTCAGAAAAGCGCCAACCAAATGCCTTCGCCTTGAGTGTTCCATATGATATCAACGCATTTCACTGCTACACCATA
>DQBY01000107.1:352-9025 GCA_003534085.1 Candidatus Moraniibacteriota bacterium
ATATCCGCCTACATGCTCTTTACGCCCAATGAATCCGGATAACGCTTGAGGCCTCTGTATTACCGCTACTGCTGGCACAGAGTTAGTAGCCTCTTATTCTCCAGGTACCATCACAAATTTTTCCCTGAAAAAAGCAGTTTACGACCCAAGGGCCTTCATCCTGCACGCGGCGTCGCTCGTTCACCCTTTCGGGCATTGACGAATATTCTCGACTGCAGCCTCCCGTAGGAGTTTGGACAGTGTCGCAGTTCCAATGTTGGGGGTCGTGCTCTCACACCCCCTACCCGTCATAGCCTTGGTGGTCTATTACACCACCAACTAGCTGATAGGACACAGGCCGCTCCAAAAGCGATAAATCTTTACTCCGTAGAGTACATCGTGTATTATTCCGGATTTCTCCGGATTATTCACGACTTTTGGGAACGTTCCTATGTATTACTAACCCGTTTGCCGTGGGTCTAAACCCACTCGCTCGATCGTCCCGCAGACTTTCGCAGAACTAACGCGGAAATTTCGCAGAATTTTTTAATTCTGCTTTTTCCGCGTGTTGTCCGCATTTTTCCGCGGGTCGTTTTCGAACACAGTGAGGAACGACCATTCGACTTGCATGCCTTATCCACGCCGCCAGCGTTCNNGAGCTAGGATCAAACTCTCAAAAAAGATGAGTTTGCAATAAATTGCAAATTTGATCTTGCCTAGATTTCAACCTAGGACTTATATTTGAAGTATAAAACTTCGATTTAAGAAATAGCTCTAATCCCGTCGCCCGAGGGCGACAGGAAGGACTAATCGCAAAAAATTGCGATTTCGTCTAAATCTTTGATTAGCAACGAAATCGCAATCCCGAGCGAATCCGCCGTAGGCGGATGAGTCGAGGGATCTCGTCACAATCTAGATTCAGACTTTACTTGCTGAACATATATTAGATTTTTAATTTACAATCCATAACTGCAAAGTAATGTGGAGAAAATTATTTCTCCGAACTTCTTTGAAGTTATTCTTTAACGGCCAGACGGCTTCGCTCGGACAATTTATAGCTCTACGCTATCCTAACGGCTTGCCCCAGGCCCCGGTGAGCTTTCACTTCACCGCTCTGACCGTTAAAGTTTCCAGCACAACTACGAGACTTGATTACTTACGTAACTTTTTCAAGGGGTGATTTGAACACCCAAGCGCTGGATAATTTTGGTCGGAGAGTGGACCGCACCCGATCGTCAACAAATAAAAATATTGACTATTTCTTCACGAGCACGGCGTCACTCTCTCGATTGAATTCGGCAACCAGTAAATTATGCCGTCTTGTGATAACACAAGATCAACAAAATCTCGCCTGTTTCATAACTTCCATTATGAGCAGCTCGGTTGCCGAAATTTTTTTACGAGGCGGCAGGACACGGTTCCATAGACAGAGCTTTGTTTGAACGTCGGCCTTATTTCTTCCTGGTCTAGAAACAGGGTGGATCCTGATTGGACGTACATTGGTATCTATGACAACAACGATCTGTGCCTGCCGCTTTCTTATATTCAATGAACAAAAAACACATCTCTACACTCATAAAGAAATGATCGTAAAGATGCCTTTTTCGTTCACCCTAACCAATTGTTAGTAAATCGCTTTAGCCGTTTTGTTGTTAAAATTTTATTACCGTTTTCAAGCTTTATCAGTTTAGCTTAAACCTAAATAGCTGTCAACCCCGTACTAATTTTATTCTGTTGATAACTATATAAAGCCCTTTATATGCTCGTTTTTTTATTATAAAGGAAAGTTAGTGCCTAGTCAAGCCTTTTATCTTATTATTTTAATTTCTCAATCCTCACCCCGATAAGCCTGATCAATCGTCTCTTCGGGTTTTCACGTCCGTCAAAAAATGGTATGATCAGCTTCATCGATTCTATCTTTAAAATTTTTAAAGTTTTTTCCCATTTCGGCAAAGTATGGCTCCGAGACTTGGTCACAAAATTGGAAAACCGCACCGTCACCGTCACGTTTTTATATGACCTGAAACCGCTTCCTTGAAATCTCCGCCATACGCTCCGGCATAAAAAATCCATCCGCTCCATCACGGTCTTGATGTCCAAAGTATCTTCCTGGAAAGTTTCCTGCTCGCCGATCGATTTCGCCTCCCATTCTTCGACCAGCTCGCTTTCATCGATCCCTCTGATTTTATTATAAAGTTCCGATCCCCAATTCTCTTCAAATATCTTTTTTGAATATTTTTTCAGATCTTTTATAAAAAATATCCCCTGCTCATTGAATTTTTTTTCAGTTACCGGTCCGATACCGGGGATTTTCCGAATAGATAAGGGTTCCAAAAACTCTTCCACTTTTTCAGGAAGTATTACAGTGAGCCCGTCCGGCTTTTGCATGTCGGAAGCGATCTTGGCGATAAGTTTATTCGGACCAAGACCGATCGAAGCCGTGATTTTTTCCTTTTCTTTTATTTCTCTTTTTATCTTCCGGCAAATTTCTTCCGCCTTCTCAAACGCATTCCCAGAGCTAAGCTCTTGGATTTCCAAGAGCTTAGCTCTAGGAGAATTCTCGTCCAGCAAATACGACAAATCAAAATACGCTTCGTCGATGCTGGCTTGCTCCACAAGATCCGAATATTTTCTGATTATCTCCATCACAGCGTCAGAGGTCTTGGAATATTTTGAAAAATCCGGGCACAAAAAAACTGCCTCAGGCTTTCCTTCGTGAAGCGCTTTTTGAGACATCTGCCAGGCTCTGGAAATCGGAACAGCCGACCGGATGCCGTACTCTCTGGCCGCGTAATTGGCCGTAGAAACGACGCCCCGGCCGTGACCCTCCATCGGATCAGATCCGACCACGATCGGCCTTCCATTGAGCCTGGGGTTGTCTCTTTCCTCGACCGAAGCGAAGAAAGCATCTAAATCTAAGTGAGCAATGATTCTCATTCTCCCTGTTAAATAAGATTTGAATCCATATTTTTTAATGAAAACAACCTATTTGTAATAATAATTAGAATGACTAAAGAAGAACCCTATTTTTTGCTAAAATCTAATTTTGCTTGCCCTAGGCCAGCAAATTTATTTAACAGGGTAAATTTAATACAAAACAAAACATAGTGATATTATATCACTATGTTTTGAAAAAGAAAACAGCCCCCCCCTTCGAGAGCTGTCAAAAATTATTTTTTCTTGATAACTTCTAGATTGTTCGGCATATACTGTCTCAAGACCTCCGGAACAACAACGCTTCCGTCCGCCTGCTGGTAATTTTCAACGATGGCGATCAAGGCTCGGGAAACCGCGATGGCCGTTCCGTTGAGCATATGCAGAAATTCTTTCTTGCCGTCTTTTCTTTCCGCTTTTATGTTCAATCTTCGCGCTTGATAGTCAGTCGTGTCGGAAGTCGATGTCACTTCTCCCCAACCGTCTCTCGAAGTCATCCAAGCTTCCAGGTCGTATTTCCGATACGCCGGCCCGCCCAGATCTCCGGTGCAGATATCCACGACTCTGAAAGGAACGCCCAGATCCTTGAAAATTTCAACTTCGATGTTTTTCAATTCCGCGTGAATTTTTTCCGAATCTTCCGGCAAAGAATACGCGAACATTTCTATCTTGGAAAATTGATGCACGCGATAAAGCCCCGAGCTGTGCCTGCCATACGCGCCCGCTTCAGTCCGGAAACAATGAGACATCGCGACATATTTCAAAGGCAGATTCTCTTCTTTGATAATTTCATCCATATGGTATCCGCCCATAGTAATTTCAGCTGTCCCTACCAGGCTCAGATCATTATTCTCGACGGAATATACCTGCGTTTCTTCTCCCCGCGGATTAAATCCTATCCCTTCCAATATCTTATCTTTGGCCAAGTCCGGAGTGATGAACGGAACAAATCCTCTTTGGATAAGCTTGTTGAATGCAAAATTTATCAAAGCCATCTCGAGAAGCGCGCCTGCATTTTTGAGATAATAGAATTTCGACCCGCTCACCTTTGCCGCTCTTTCAAAGTCGATCATATCCAGATCAAGCATGAGCTCTTCGTGCCCTTTCGGATCGAAATCAAGTTTCGCCGGTTCGCCATATCTTTCAACTTCCTTATTTTCCTCATCGCTTTTTCCGAGCGGAGAATCAGGATGAGTCATATTGGGAATCCGCAAAAGCAAACTTTTATATTCCTCGTTTATTTTCTTCAATTCCGGTTCGGATTTTTCCAACTTTTCTTTTATCTCTTTTCCTTGTTCGATAAGGCCTTTCCTTTCTTCCGAAGTCGCTTTTTGGATCTGATCATTTATTTTGTTTTTTTCCGCATTCAATTCTTCCACTTTTTGCATCGCTTCCCGCCTGTTTTCGTCCAACATCAAAAGCCGATCAGCATCGCACTTGATGTTGCGGTTCTCGCAATTCTGCTTCACTGACTCCTTATTTTCTCTGATGTATTTGATGTCTAGCATGGGCTTAATTTCATAAATTGATAATATAATTCTATTACAGATTTCCCAAAAAGGCAAAAGAAAATCGAGGAAAACTTCTTCCTCGATTTATTTATCATTTTCTTCCTTTATTTCCGCTCTTCTCTTTTTTTGAGATGATCCCTCAAAGAACGGGATCCGAGCATCTTGGGATCGTTTTCCTTTATAATTTCAACAAATTCTCTTAAGGAAAGCTCGCTCCTCTTTTTTCTCCTGCTGCCACGCTGGTACATTAAAATTTGGCTCATTATATTATTCTCCCCCTTTCTTCATGAATTTCTACGGTTAATCAAACGGTCTTAGAGCTTCCCTTCCTGCATGTCATTAAAAATAAAATCTTTTATGTTTGGCATCTCGGGAAACCCTCTTATCTCAAGGAAAATTTCCCCATCCCTGAAGAAAGCCTTTCCCCACGGCCTTTCCCAGCCCTTACTAGAAAGTTGGTTCGACATTTCGTTGCAGATAAGGTCGAGAATATTGTCCTTATTGGGAGAACTTTGGATTTCTATCCTGGGCAGAAGTCCTTCGATAAAATCATGGTCAACAAAATGTCCATCTTTTGAAATAGGGCGGGTTAAAGGTGCATTTTTATCCAGATGCCATAGGCGCCTGGCAAAACTTGTCATGAAGCCTGAAATTTCATCCTCCAGAATTTCCTTTACATGTTCTGAAGTAATTTCCAGACCCTCTTCTATCTCTAAAATTTCAGTCAACTCTTTAAAGAACTGTTCTGTCTCCTCATCTAATTCAGCAATCGAACTCCTATACAATTTAACTAGTTCATCACTTGAATGAAAAATCGGATTTTCATGCAGTCTTTCGCCCATATCTTTCCTCCTATATATTCGGATTTTAAGGTTCTTAAAACCAATTTACAACAATTTCTTCAATTTAGCAATCTCTTTCTTGTCCTCGATCAAAACTCCTTTATGCAGCTTATATAGTAATGGAACCACTCCGCAATCTTTGCATTTCCCCCAATTGCAACTTTTTTTCTTTTCATGCTGCTCCTTGCAGATCGCAATTTCTTTTTCAAATATCTTTTTGCTCAACATATTTTCGACAAATCTCCATTTAGAACAATATCTGCCATGGCCTTTATTTCGTCTACATACGGAACATCTTCCGGAACCGGATTCAAGAGAAAAATTTTCTTATCACTTACATGAGCAAAGCCTATTTCCAAGAAAGTGTTCCCGCCGNNAATTTCAGTTTTATAAAATGATATATCAGGAATAGGGTTAAAGAGGAATATTTTTTGATTTAATACATGAGCGAAACCGATTTCCATAAGTGTATTACCGCCGATATAATTTTTTATTCCATTCTTATCAAAATTGCAGACCAAAATACCATCTCCGCTCACGATCAAATCATGCCACCATTTGATGTAATTATTCGCCCTTTTAACCTCAGCGTGCTCCACGCCGTCTGGAACTTCATCCAGTTCGCCTCTCCCGATTGCAAACATTTTTTCATGCATCATCGGCTGATGGCCGAGTTTTTCAAGTTGCTCATAGATCTCAACCAGCTTGTCCGCAGTTTTTATGCTCCCACAAAGCGTTATTTTCATATTGACTCAAATATTTCTTAACCTTTTTTATATCTCCATCCAAAATGATCAGCTCAAATCCCAACATTTCATATTTTTGATTATTTTGATTCTCATCATAAGGAAAGAGAAAAAATATTTTCTTTTTTAGCCACCAAGCTACACTCAAATCACGATAGGCTCCTGGGCCGACATATCCCTCGATGCCGTGTTTTGGATAATTAAGGATTACAAAAGCATCACTCTTGGCCACAAGATCTGCATCTCCTCTGCCCACTCCTAACTCTTTCATAAATTGAACATTGGTTTTTTTATCTGGATCTTCAATGATATGCTCCGTATCCAAAGGAACAAAAACTTCATAACCCATATTTTCTAGCTTTTTTTTCGTGTCTTTCATTTGTTGGGCAAAGGTCATACTTCCCCCAATCATTATCTTTTTCATAACTAAATAATCCTTAATTTTTTAAACCAATATTCCCAAACCGGCTCCAATTGCAATGTTTTTATTTCCTCGATGTTTTTCCAGGCAAAACTTTTCGCTTCCGCCCCGCTGCCTTCAACTTCGCCAGTCCACTCAGTAATTTCAAAAAGAAACCAGTCATGCCCTTTCACTCCTTTGCTGCATTCGTTCCATCCGACAAATTCATGGATGAGCAATTTAGGATCTTTCACATCAAGATTCATCTCTTCTTTTATTTCTCGTACGACCGCCTGATCCGGACTTTCTCCTTCATCTACGTGCCCCGCCGGACATGCCCACCCAAACGGAAATTTTTTCCGATCCATCATCAGAATTTTACCTTCCTCATTTCTTATGATTGCTCCGGCACTTCTATGCATAAATTAATTTTCAATTATCTTACACGCTTCAAAATGTATTTTCGGATCTTTTTCGTCAAATACGCTGATTACTTTGTATTTTCCTTTCGTATAGCATTCTCCTTCATCCAAAAAATGTGTAGCTTCCAAAATTTTTACGCTGGCAATCGGACGCGACAAATTTTCATTGCCTGATGTTTGCATGAGCGGAATCTGGCCATTGCCCCAAAATTCACTGTCACTCAGATAATAAAGACGCTGTCCTTTTTTCAAAAAATCATAAACCTTTCCTTCCTCCAAAGGCTCCGGGATGCATTCTTCAATTTTTCTGTTCCCGGATTTATATTCGGAGATATCTCTCAGCGCCAAATCCGGATTAAATTCAACCTGAATGCCCATAGAATTATTTCTGTCCGTTTATTATTTTCTGCATCAGATCTCCATACCCTTTGTCAATGATTTCATAATTGATTTCCAAATTATCCAAGATCCTTGAGCATCCTCTGCGTGTTTCAATTGCTTTTTCTTCCGTGTTTACTATTTTCTCCACTTCGATAAATTCTCCCAGCAAATCCACATCATCTAGCGCTATTTCAAAATCATCTAATTTGAAAATATCTCGGAATTTATGCACCACAAATGCCTCCTCAAATCCCAATCGATTCAAAAAACTTTTGCCTATTTCAATGCTTCCGATATTAGATCCGATCTCTATTTTCCCCTTTTTTCTCACAATTTCCTTAAACGTAAGTTCTATTTTTTCATCAGCCTCCCTTATTCGAGCAATATAGCCCCCTTCAACAACCATTTTATTTTCATCCAACATTGAAGGATGACCGAAGACAGCATCCGTCTGCTCCTCCCTTTTTACAAAAATTGCTCCGGCCTCAACTACCTTTTTCCTCACCTCTTCGATGTTTTTTATTCGCGCTTTTATTTCGACTTCGATCATATATTCAAAACTAAAAACCTAATTTGCCTGAAATGCTTTGAAGTGATTTCAGTCCGATTTCCAAAAATTCATCCAAAGGAATTCCAGCTTTTTCACATTCCAAAATAAGCTCTCGGTTGCAACGCGCGGCAAATCCCTTGTTTTTAAATTTCTTTTTTAAAGATGGTAGTTGCACGCTCGCCAGCTTTTTATCCGGTTGCATCAAGGCGGAAGCGATAATGAGGCCTGTCAAAGTTTCGGCTGCAACTAAGCAATGCTGCATATTTCCTGAGCGCTGTTTTTCTTTGAGCGCTGGAATTATGCCATAGCCATGAGAAATTATAGTTTCCACCAAAAAATCACTGGCACCCGCCTGCTTCAAAATTTCCTGACATTTCACACAATGCTCATCAGTATTATTTTTCGTCAGATCCCAATCGATGTCGTGCAAAAGCCCGACAATGCCCCAGGCTTCTTCGTCTTCGCCAAATCTTTTCGCCACCGCTTGCATGATCGCCTCTGTTTCGACCATATGCAATTTGGTTATCGGGCCTTTGATGTATTCGTCCAATAATTTGTCCGCCTGTTCTTTTGTGACGCCTAAATTTTCCATAAAGTTATTTTTTGCTTTTCATCCCCGGAAAGATTACTGTTTCGCGGATGGATTTGTTCATCAAGAAAGAAAAGAAACGTTCGCTGAAGCCGAAACCGAAAGCCGGCGGCATGCCGTATTCCAAGGCTTCGAGGAAATCTTCGTCCAGCATCTGCGCTTCTTTGTCGCCGGCTTCGCGCGCTTTCATCTGCTCTTCGAAACGATTCCTTTGGTCGAGCGGATCGTTCAGTTCCGCAAAAGCGTTGCAAAGTTCGCTTTTTCCTGCCACGACTTGCACGCGCAAAACTTTTTTCGGATTCTCCGGATCGGATTTGGC